>NZ_JAVRBQ020000010.1:0-24128 GCF_034531215.2 Nostoc sp. ChiSLP03a | reverse complement strand
CCTGCCCCCTCCCATTCCCCAAACAGTATTTTGGGCAACAAATTGCACTCCTAACGTGATATTGGTATTACAGCGACTCAATCTCTATCTATCAGTAAACAAGCATTATGGGTTTTGCAGACCTATCGATCGCAGAGATAGCAGCCGACTACAGCATTCCTGTAGAACAAGTGTTTTCTCTGTGCAACCAACTGGGAATCGCCTACAAACACCAAAAGACCCGTTTGGCGTTAGAAGATGCAAGGGCAATTATTTCCCAAATATCCTCTGAAATACGCCCCAAAGGTACTAACGACTTGGTGAGCGATCGCGAAGTCCTCTGAAGGGTTATCTCAGAACTTTCGCTAATAACTGATAGCTAATGATAAAAAACTAATAAGTCATTAGCAATTAGCAGCTTGGAGATTGAGAATCGCGTTTTTAGCTGTGTTGAGCGTCAAAATCTTTAAGGGGAAACATGTTTATAAGACTAATTGGCGTTGTTGTGGCTACTGTTTTACTCTCGTTTCAGTTGATTGTCGGTAGCGCGACAGCAGTGGAACTAGACAAAGCTACCCGAACAGTGCCATTAAATACTCAAGGTGATACCGTTGTACTCAGCCTTAAACAAGTCAAAGAAGGCAAACGCTTATTTAATTACGCTTGCGCCCAATGTCATGCTGGTGGAGTTACCAAGACAAACCAAAACGTGGGACTCACTCCAGAGGACTTGGCACTGGCAACACCTAACCGTAACAACATTGAAGGTTTAGTAGATTACCTAAAAAATCCCACTACTTACGACGGTGAAGAAGAGATTTCCGAAATACACCCCAGTCTCAAAAGCGCAGATATTTTCACAGCAGTGCGAAATCTGACAGATGATGACTTGGAAGCGATCGCCGGTCATATTCTCTTACAACCCAAAATCGTTGGTACTAAGTGGGGAGGCGGAAAAATCTATTACTAAATCCCGGAGTTGAGTCATTGGGAATAGGGTATTGGGCATTGGGAATAGGGAATTGGGAAGAATTCAGTCCCTACTCTTAATTCCCCGTTCCCCATTCCCCATTTACTGCTTATTGGACAGCTTTTTGCAAGAAATTGCTCTCCATTTGTTAAAAAAAAATTGATCTATGACAGATTGTCATACTTTGGTGTTGATTTTATTTAAAATGAGAAAAGGAAAAAAATTGTTTGTTAGGAGAGAGCTATGAAATTAATTTCGGCAAGCTGGCGACGCCTCAGTTTAGCTGTGTTGACAATCCTTTTAGTTGTTAGCAGCTTTGCTGTTTTTACTCCCAGTGCTTCGGCTGAAACCTACAAGGTGAAATTGGGTAGCGATAAAGGACTGCTAGCATTTGAACCGAAAAAGTTGACCATCAAACCAGGTGACACTATTGAATGGGTGAACAATAAAGTTCCTCCCCATAATGTTGTGTTTGATGCTGCCAAAAACCCCTCTAAGAGCGCCGATTTAGCTAAATCTCTGTCTCATAAGAAGTTGCTCATGAGTCCTGGTCAAAAGGAAACAACCACCTTTGCAGCAGACGCTCCTGCTGGTGACTATACCTTCTACTGTGAACCTCATCGTGGTGCTGGCATGGTTGGTACAATTACTGTCCAAGGCTAGAAACACCAGCGTTTGACACGAGATGATTACTCAATGAAATTAGCTCATCGCCACACGCTACACTCCTAGAGTGACGCATAAAATGCAGAAATGGCGGTAACGAGTTCTATCATTCCCTAAGACGCTAAACAATCTGTAGCGCATCGAGGAGTGAACTTGTTACCGCCAATTTTGATCAAATTTGACTTAATCAGGGATTAATCGCGTTTATACTCTTGCTGGAGGCTTGTTGCGAGGAAATACTGTTGAGAATACTTTTATTAATTCTACTGTCGGCGATCGCCCTATTCAAATTCACATTCATTAGTCCAGCACTAGCTGCCGAAACATCCAAGGGTGCTAAAATTTTCGAGGCTAACTGCGCTTCTTGTCATATAGGTGGCGGTAACATCCTTATCAGCCAGAAAACCTTGAAAAAGGAAGCATTGTCAAAGTACCTAGAAAATTACAATCAAGACTCAACCCAGGCGATTATCCACCAAGTGCAAAATGGTAAAAATGCTATGCCTGCTTTTAAAGACAAGTTAAGTTCTGAAGAGATTCTGGAGGTAGCTGCTTACGTTTTTCAAAATGCAGAGCAAGGTTGGTAAAGTAGCTATACTGTATAGTTTTTGTGGGGTGAGCGTTTGCTTATCTTTAGTTAATAGCTAGCTAGACGCTCACCCCCAAAACATTGGAGAATTTATTTGTTGGAAATCCCTTTGTGTATTTCCTTCTTGGAACCTTTTAACGAACTTCTAAGTTAAGTGTTATGTAGGACGAACTTCGCTAATTTGTCAACTACCAAAAACAATATTTTAAACCCAAAACCCTGATGTCAAAACGCGATTTATCCTGTCTTGAAACTACACCAATAACTCTTAACCCAAACGTATTGTATTTTAAATAGGACTTATGCAAAAAATTTTTCAGATAGGGATAATACCCTGCGGTTACTCCAGTTGAGAACTCGTAGAGTACACGCTTCTTTATCAGACGCTGCAAATGCGTCTAGATAAATTATCCCTACCTGAATCCGAAATTATCAACGGGCAATTATTTTTCTGGATTAGACTTTTGTCTGTTTTCCTTGACTTCGCGCAACCGTTCTACTAATTTTTTATCCGATTCAGGAGCAGATGTAGACTGACCCTGATTGATTTTCGGCAACAATAAAGGTTCAGAAGTAGTAGCTGCTGATGAAGATGAAGGCGTAGACTGGTTATTTTTAATTTGCAGTTCAGATAATGGTTTGGGAGTAGCTGTTGGTACAGTTAATGGTTTGAGAGTACCCGTTGGTGAGGATGTAGGCGGGTTATTTCGGATTTGTAAATTAGGTAATGGTTTAAAAGTAGCTGCTGGTGAGGGAGTAAGCTGATTGTTATTGATTGCCGGTGTAGATAATGACGAGGGGTTTTGCTCTTGAGTAGTTCCAGTAAGATTGCTCGTGCTGTTTTGGAAACGTAGGTTAAATGGATAGGAACTAATCTGTTTATCACCCTTGGGGGATTGCTTGTTAAAGTATTGTCTTGCTTTTAATTGCAATTCTGGGGAAATTAACTTGTCTTGAAATTTGATATCTAAGACTTTACCATCAGGATCTACTACCAATACACCCAAAACAGCACCTTCAAGATTTGACTTATTTGTGGATAATGTTTGGCGGATGACTGGTTTTTGTTCAGCGTTGGGGTATTGTTGCTGGACTTCCTTTCTCAGGTTGGCGTAGGAGTCTAGCTGTGCAATTGCCTGTTGAGTTCCCTTCGTTGATAAATCCGCTGTTTGTAGCGTGCTTCCCCTAGTTCCAATTAAAGTACCCCCATTCGTTGGAGCTTGTTTTAGAGAATCTGTCAGGGGGTTTTGAGGAATTGTAGACGACGCATTCAGAATTGGTTGCGTCATTGGCTGTGAAGTTGTATTTTCCTGTGCCGTTGCAACGGGTGTACTGTCAGATAAGATTGGAGGCTGGGGATTCCGCAAAAGATCGGCAGGTATTTGCTGTGACTGCAATTCTGGCAACCTATTTACAGATAGCGGCTTAGGTGGCTCGTATTTGGCGACACTCTCACTCACATTCACACGAGGAACTGGTCGAGAGAATCTGGCGGTGGTATTAAATTTAGAACTATCAAATTTAGAAGCGTCAAACCGCAAATTATCACTAGGAATCATCCGCAAAGACTGCTTTGTAGGCAAAGAGGAGACTCGATAGTTATTCGATGATGCCGGTAGCGGAGGTAATACCAGCTGACTGGATGGTGATGGGGCTAATGGGGTTAATCCCGGTTGGAGGCTAAAGTTTGGAGCTGCAAGTGGGGCGACTGGAGGTAATTGTTGTAAACCAATTTGAGGTGTGCTTTGCGGCAGACGGTTTTGGTCGGCTTGGCTCAATTCCAAAAGTCCAACTGTTTTGGATGATGCTGTTTCTTTGGGCTTGTTAGACTCCATCGGCATCAATGGTACGATCATGGCGATCGCACCGTGGATACCAAGGGAGGCTATAGCTGCTATCCCAATTGGCTGGCTTAGGATGTCTGGTATATTTTTCAGCAGGGAAACGTAAGACATGGCTGTTATCGTTCACTCACTCAGTTGCAGTTGACTAGCGATTTTCTCTTTTCGAGCTTGCAAAATATGTGTTCTTCATAAGGAAATAATAACTTCCCTGGTTGGCAATCAAAACGCCAAAATTGCCATTTATTCAAGTTTTTAATTAATCAATGACGCTGTCTCATATTTTCAAAATTCGAGCTTGCTAAAGAGATATTTGAAAAATTACTACTTTTGATTTTTTATTCTTATGACACACACAATTAAAATTAATATCTGGGAGTTTTATAAAGTTTAAGTAAATGCACAAGTTTGAATACATTAATACATCTGCCGCCGAAGTTACCTTGTTTTTTCAACTGTTTTTCAGTCAAGTACACTTCTGTAACAGATGACACATGTGTTTGTCTGAGACTGGGCCTTATTTGAAAATACTACCACATCGGCAGCCCCTCAAACTGTTGTAAATTGTACAATTTTATTGACATTTTAGCCTGGAATCTCACTAAGGCTATGGTTTTTTTCTCCAAGGAGTGAGTCAGGCGATCGCAATTCTAGCTCTTGAATATGACTACTTCTTTGTCAAAAAAGTTCAAACCCTCAATCATTGCATCTAAAGTTTCCAATGCCGTTACCGACAGTTATTTTGCCTGGATATCTAGAAAGTGCGATCGCTTATCGCCAACTAGAACAATCCCTACAGCAGTTAGATTTTCCCACAGTTACAGTCCCACTGCGGCGGCGTGACTGGCTCCCCACTCTGGGAGTAAGACCCGTAATCTCGATTTTGCAACAACTCGATTACACGATTAAGCATATATTACGTCAACATAATGCTACTCAAATTAACTTAATTGGTCACTCAGCCGGAGGTTGGATATCCCGCATTTACATGGGAGAAAAGCCCTATTTGGCACGTGGTGATGTCAAACCATTTCTCTGGCAAGCGCATCCCTTGGTTGCTAATCTCATCACCTTGGGTACACCCCATATTAGCCAAGAACGCTGGACACGTTCCAATCTAGATTTTGTCAACAATAACTACCCAGGAGCTTTTTACAAAAACGTTCGTTACGTTTGTGTGGCTGGCAAAACTATCTTTGGAAAAAGGCGGCCTGGTAGTTGGTTAGCTTACAGTAGTTACCAATTAACCTGTGGTAAGGGTAACACTTGGGGAGATGGGATTACGCCCATTGAAGCTGCTCATTTGCAAGGAGCGGAAAATCTAACGATCGCAGGTGTGAGGCATTCTCCCAGAAGTCCTGGAATTTGGTATGGCTCACTAGAACCCTTAAAAGCTTGGGTACAGTATTTGATTTAAAAAACTTTCTTTTTATATAAGAAAAGTAAAATTTCTTAAAATTTCTTAGCTAAAATCGTAATAAGAATAAATACTTAGTTAAGAACAGGAGGGGTGGGTCATGCAAAGCACCCAGTTCGATCGGATTTTGCGACGAATAGCGACGATATTATCAGTCGTGATTTTGACTCTGTGTTTAATTTATATCTCTACTGGAATAATGCTTTCTTTTTACTATGAACCGACAGCAGGCGGAGCTTATAACTCATTAAAGATGATTAATACACAACTGCCATACGGCTGGTTGTTTTGGAGAGCGCATGATATTGCTGGTAACGCGGTAATTGCGATCGCCTTAATTCAAATTGTGGTGATGTTTTTAGGTCGGCAATTTCGTAAGAGTTGGCTGGCTGCTTGGATTAGTGTGATTTTGTTAACCCTAAGTGCGATCGGTCTGGATTGGACAGCGATGATTTTAGATTGGACTCAGGAAGGGTACTGGCGTTTTAGCATTGAGCTAGGAACCATCGAAGCCATTCCTTTGATTGGTGGACAACTGCGCGAAATCCTGACTGGTGGTGGAGCCATTAACACAATTACCGTCGAACACCTTTACACAATCCACAGTTATCTGATTTCGGTAGCGACGCTAATTCTTGCCATAGTACATTTGTCTGCTTTACTCTGGCAAGAACGGCAAATGTATCAAGAAGCGCCAAAACCAGAAAGCGAATTTATGCCTTCGCAAGGGTAATAAAGAGTCAAAGAAGAGTAAAAGGGGCAGTGGGTATAAGGAAGAGATAAGGTAAATGGGGGAGACTTGTTCAATAATTTCCCCTTGTCCCCCTTGTCCCCTTACTTCCCCTGCTCCTCTGCTCCCCCGCTCCCCTCCCCTGCCCCTCTTCCCCAATCCCCTCATCCCCCAGAAGCCTCACTAGTAGATAGTTGAGATAATTGAGCCAGGGATAGGTCTTCAACCTCTGGTAACTTTTCTAAAGAGAGGGGAGTGGATTGGGTGGCACCAGATAAGCGTTTTAAAAGGCTAGGTCTGGGGTCATGTAACAGATAAATAATGCGATCGCCAATTTCCCAATCTTGGTTCGCTGGCATTACCTGTAAGCGTTCTGCTCGTTCTACCAATAGCGGTATCAATACCCCAGTCCGAATCTTTTCTTGGATGCGATCGCATTGAGTCGAAAATTCCAACTCATCTAGCGTAGTTGTCCCTAACTTCACTCGCCCATCATTCAAATATTCATTCCAAGTTTTAATTGCTAAGTCTGGAATAAAAGCTTGATTAACTTTATTACTAGTCGAGGTACTCGCTTGCGGATCGCGGGGAAAAACAGCTAAGACGCGCGGAGGTTTAAACTCCTCAGCTGCTCTTTGAGCCAAAACAAAATTCACCTCGCCATTACTTGTCATCGCCAAAAAAGTACCTATAGAGGCAAGTCCCGCCTCTTCTAAAACCGCAGCATCCAGCGCACTGCTGGCAATCACCCGGAGATTTTGTGCCTCAGCTTGCACAAGACATTCGGGATCAGTATCAATCATCACCACGTTTTCTCCCCGTTCTTGAAAGAAACGAGCAATCACAAGACTCAAGGGATTACAACCTACAATCACTGCCCCAGTTACGTCTTTAGAAGTGATTTGCAGCCATTTGGCAACCCAGCCAGCTGTTAGCCCTTGGCAGACAACAGTCATGATAATTGTGAGGAAAACTAAAGCTTTGATGGAATCACCGCCGTTAATGCCTCGCTGTGTCAACGAAATCGCAAAAAAAGAAGCTACAGAGGCAGCAACAATTCCTCTC
This sequence comes from Nostoc sp. ChiSLP03a, assembly GCF_034531215.2. Classification (NCBI taxonomy): domain Bacteria; kingdom Bacillati; phylum Cyanobacteriota; class Cyanophyceae; order Nostocales; family Nostocaceae; genus Nostoc; species Nostoc sp. ChiSLP03a. Next base: position 16,871 of record NZ_JAVRBQ020000010.1, on the reverse strand, counting down.
GGAGCAACCCAACTTAAAAACAGTTTCTGTCGCCAGTTGAGGTCACTGTTCCAGGTACACAACAAGATATTAATCGGGCGAACGACAAACATTAGTACCAAAACGGTGAATAAACTACCCCAACCCAAAGCAAACACACTGGCAATGGATAGGTCAGCAGCTAATAAGATAAATAGTACCGAAACGCTGAGAATTGTTAGCTGACCTTTAAAGCTGCGTAACAGACGTTCTTCCGGGACTGAGGAGTTAGCAAAGACTGCCCCTGCAACTACTGTTGTCATGACTCCTGATTCACTGCGGATCATCTGCGATAAGGTAAACAAGCTCCAAAGTATCGCCAACACCACTAAGTTTTTTAGCTCAAATGACAGAAAGGTGGCGCGTTTAAAAATCAAACTCATCAGATAACCGCCAGCACCACCAATTGCTGCTCCCACACCCAGACGTATAAGTAAACCGACGATCGCATTGAGCGGGTCAGCATCGCCGTTCAAAATCGTATCGAGGACAACGAAGGCGAGGATAGCCCCTACAGGGTCAATTAAAACCCCTTCTCCTTCCAAAAGTGTTGCCACTTGTCGATCTACATTGATTTGTTTGAGCAATGGACCAACGACGGTTGGACCTGTCACCACGACTATGGAAGCATAGAGAAAGGCTATGTTCCAGGGAAATTCACCCAGCCAGTGAGCAGCCATACTCCCGCCAAGCAGGGTAATTAGCGTTCCTTGAGTGACGAGCAATTGTAAGCTGACTGAAACTCTACCTAACTCACGCAGATCCAAGTTAAGTCCGCCTTCAAACAAAATAATTGCCGTTGCCAGGGCGACTATAACTTCTAGTCCAGTGCCTAGCGAATGGGGATGCAATAGCCCTATGCCATCAGAGCCAAATAAAATGCCCAACAGCAATAACAAGACGATGCTGGGTACACGAAGGTATGCAGCCAGCACTTGGGCGCTAATGCCTGCAAAGACAGCGATCGCCATCTGTATGGTGATTTCAAAAGATGCTTCCATATTGTAGATTTTGAGCGATTTATTTCAAAATCTCTTGTAAAAAACCGTAGATATCAACTCTACAGGGTACAACATCATACCCTTTGTTCCTTGCTGTCTTCAGCGTTTTTTAGATATGTATATACTCCGAAATTCCCAGCGATCAAGGCTGACGCACCCTGCGGCTGATTGCAGAAGCATCTACGAACTTTTTTATCTGTCTCCATATCTTTGTATCTTCTTCAAGCTTTTGCTTCCACCCAGTTTAGCTGCCACAAACTTTTTTTGGCAAAACCTGTTGACAACGGCAAGGAAATTGGTTAACTTATAAAAGGTCTGAGTCCGATGCCCCCATCGTCTAGAGGCCTAGGACACCTCCCTTTCACGGAGGTAACGGGGATTCGAATTCCCCTGGGGGTACTTAAAAAGAATAAAAAGCAAAAGCTTTTTTATTTGAAATTTAGCAATAAAAACCATCATTCAGAAATGCATCTGAATGATGGTTTATTGTTGTTATGCATACGGTTCTTTGCTGGCTAGTTCTTCTACACGTTGGTGAATAGCCAGAAGATTTAACCGCAAATCTTTGCTCAGACGATTTTCAATAATTCCCACTGGCATAGTGAGTTTAGGCCAAACTTGAATCGTGTAGGACAGATTTGTTCCTACATACTCACCGAAAGAATAAGGTTCTAAGCACCAGCTACCAGAAAAGCCTTTAAAATCTCCCTCTACCATACGGAAATTAATTGCTTTAGGGAAGCATTCTTCCAAATCTAGAACTACCCGCGCACAAAAGTTGAAATTTAGTAGCCGTTGGGAGCCTACTTGCTCCAGTCGAATTCCACCATCGGGATGCTCGATTAGACAACTCTTAGCGAGGTTGGGGAGGAAGTCTGGTAAGGCTTCATAATTTGTCAAAACCTTCCAGATTTGCTCGACTGGATGGGGAATTTTGACTTTAGCGCTGATTTGCCGCTGTCGCTCTGCTATTTTCTCAATTTGAACTTCTACCTGAGCAAGCAAATCCTCTTCTAGGTTGGTGTCATCAGTGGAAGATTGCAAATCAGGGTTCTCTGTTGTGTTCTGTTTTTTAGTCACTTTCAGAATTATGGTTTGCTTTCGTCAGAAAATTGGGGCAGAGTCAAGGTGAAGCAAATTTCGCTCTGTTCAGAATCCGAAATTGGGAGACTTTCAACAGCGATCGCTCCATTCAGATGCTGCACTAAAGACTTGACTAAAGCAAGTCCCAAGCCAGTCCCTGGAGTCCAGCGCCCTTTTCCACGACGGAACTTATCAAAGATATAGGTCGCTTCTTCTTCAGAGATGGCACGTCCTGTATTCGTCACCTTCATGATAACTCGATCGATTTGCCGATCGACTTGATGAGCCGCTTCAAGGCGAACTATTGTATCAGGCTCTGAGTATTTACAGGCATTCGTTAATAATTCTTGCAGAATGCGGTCAAAGCTCTCTAGTTCAGTTTGTAGTTTGAGCGATTCTTCCGGCAAATCTATAGAAATTTTTAATCCTTTTTCGCCAAGTTTTTTCTCAAAAGATGCTGCTATATCCTGAATTCTAGTATTTAAATCTATAGATTCTAATTGCGGGGCTTCGTGAGGCGACTCTAGCTTTTGGAGTGTCAACAAGTCATTAATCAAGTTGATTTCTTTTGAACATTCCTGCTCAAGAATATCTAGATATTTACCCTGACGCTCTGGTGCTATTCCTGGCAAACGCAAGTTTTTTATTGACATCAGCATATTTGTCAAAGGATAGCGTAGGCGATCGCTCATGTTACTCAAAAATTCATCTTTGAGTTCATTAAGTTTCCGCAGCTGCTCGACATACTGTCGGGTTCTTTCATGCAATTTCGCTTGCAGTTCTAGACTACTTTGGAGTTTCGCCGTCCGTTCATCTACCAACATTTGCACTTGGCGCAATGTCTGTGACTGAATTATGGCGTTACTCACTTGAGCGCAAACCATTTCCACAAGATTTAATTCTTCTGGTTGCCAATTGCGAATTACAGCTTGCTGTAGCACCAAGAATCCTAAAATTTTACCTTGACTTTCTAATGGCACTAAAAGTACCGCAGGCAATTTCTCTATCGCAAATAATGGAGCAGCTGTTAAGGTATCGTTTTGATCTGTATAGTCATCGAAGATTACTGGTTTTCCAGAATCCATGAAGGCACGCTGGCATAAACCACAGTCTGAAATCAAGAAAGACTCAGCTAAGGTGTCTAATTTACTAGTGCCAGAATTTTGTGTTTCTCTAGCCCATTGGGCGATTACACTAGCTTTCGCTTTGGGGATTTGTTTTTTAGCTTGAGTCTTAAATAGTGGATCTGTATATTTTAGTAAGATGAGCAAACCCCGATCTGCCTGTAGAGATTCGGCTGTCGAGGCGATAACTAACTGGAGCATTTGATTCAGCTCCAAGTTGCTACGACTCAATAAGGTTAATTGCTTGATCAAGCTTTGATGGTGCTTGCTTTTTTGCAGAGACTGCTCTTGATGAGTAATTTGTTGAGCTTGTGCCACTCCAGAAAAAGCGATCGCGCAAGCCGACTCCACTTCTTTGAGCAATTGTTTTTCTGATTCACTCCATTCATAAGGTTGGAATTTAATCAGATTAATCACTCCATTATTATTGCCACCAAAGCGAGTGGGAATTGCTAAAACTGCTTTTATCGGTAGTGGTAAATATTGACACCCAATTACCAGACTGTTCTGAATAATGGAAATGTCTTCAATAGTCAATGGTTGGGCAGCACATTGCAGCACTGGCGAGTGCATAAGCAACTGTTCCATCGAAAACATTTCTTCTGGGTGTGGCAACCCTAGAAACTCATCAGCACACCAATTAGTAGTAGTTGCTTCGTCTGATGTTTCATCTGCCGCTGAAACCAAGCAGCAGCAATCTACTTGAAAAGCGACTCCTAGCAATTGGGCAATCTCTTGCAGCATCAAAGCTGTTGCAGAGCTATTAGCAATAATTTGGTTAATCTTTTGTACCAACTCGCGGGCAGGTTCTTCCTGATGCTGCATCAGCTTGACTTGGTAAGGTTGTAGTCGATCTATGTCATCTACGTAATGTGGCAGCGATGATAAAGGCTTTTTCATTTCTGGCACGCCCTCGGATAGTAACGCCATTGTTCTTGCACCCAACCTCTTGGCATATTCTTCACCGTTAGTTGTGTTGCTACACCTTGATAATTGACAAATTTTGTGTGAATACTTTCTCTCACCTGTTATAGCCCTTTTCTATATCAGATGGCCAAATTTCCACTACATCAAGCAAATTGCTACATTGAGACATAAGTAATAAAATACTCAAAATATCCTATAAATGCTTAAGTTAGCTTATTTTTAACTGCACTGTCTGGAAATAATTTACTAACTTTATCCTGTCTGTAAGTATACATAAACCGTAATTTCTCTGGAATCACAGCAAAATTCCCCTTTTGAGCGCGTAAAATTACGTAACTTCCTTTATAAAGCTTTATTACATTTCTTGAAAAAACTAGTAAGTTTAACAAGCTACTCCTCGATCTCCGTAACTCTCAGTAAAATATCAACAAAAGTAAAGAAAACACGAGGAGGTTGTTCTTGCAGTGTAGGCTTCTCTTCTCTAAAAGAGGCTGCATCAACGAGACGCACTTGTGTTCAGACCCGATCTACATTGATAGCGTAACTATGGTAGCGAGTTCGTAAGCGTCTTGTTCCCAACCTATGGCAGAAATTTGGAGTAGAGCCAATACTGCTCGGGTTTTGGATTTTTAACTCGAAATTGGATTTGAGGAAAAGGTTACTGGGTTTAGGTTAAAGGTTTTTTCTTTCCCCTTTTCCCCAAAACCCGACAAGTATTGGGAGTAGAGCTTAAATTTAAATAAATTCTTGTTCGCTACAGGTTGCGGCAGTTCTGGCTAAATTGTGAATGCAGCCCAGTTATTAGTAAAAATAACTAGGCTGCATTAATCTGAATATAAAAAACCACATCTATTTTCAGAACTATATTTTTTAAAGTAGTAAGAGCATTTTATACTCCCTGTTGGTAGGGCGAGCTAGATGCCCTCCCTACACCAGGTTTCAAAATAGACGAAGTTTATCCAGCCAAGCTCTCGACACTCAGAGGAACCATATCGCCATTCCTCGTTAGTCCTAACAACATCGGTTCTTGGGGTTGAATTAGTTGACCTGTAAGCACACAGCGTTCTTCTTGCTGAGCTGTAGCAGCTATGCTAGCTCGAATGTCGGATCGCGAAAATCGAGGTTTCCACTCACCTGATTTTTGCTGGACATAATTCCAAAGGATATCTCGGATCAGAGCTTGATATCCCTGATTCCCAGCTATTTCTTTGAGTTTATCTTTGAGTTCCCGTTCTAAGCGAATGCTGGTAACTTCCATATCGGTGGTTGGGGTGCGAGCGATCGTATGCATCAGTTTTTCTCCTTGAAGGTATAGACAGGATAGTAATACAAGTGTAGTATGTTTAAAGGAATGTTCAATAGGTGAAATTTTCTGTGAAATCTATTTACCCCATCTCTACTTCAATTTTGTGCTCTACCAATTGCCGAACCAATTGGGAATCAGCTGCTATGGAAGTGGAGTATTTATTTATGGGCGATGGTAGCCGAAATCATAGGCAAATCACAGAAGGTAATGATGATTATAAGTATGTAGCCATTAGTGCACTAATTGCAAAACCACAACTAAATCAAAAAAGCGGGGGGTACAGGCAAAGGAATCCTGTACCGATATGAGACCAGAAAATTTTCCGGTCAATTCTAACCCCCGCTTCACCGAAAACTTGAAGCGGGGGTTTTTTTATAAGGAGTTAAGCTGTGACGATATCTTCCATGCGCGGCGCGAACGCAATGCAAGTGTTAGAGCAATCTGTGGTGGTGTTTTCTCAAAATTACTTGCCACTATGTCGGGTCAATATCAAGCGGGCGATTGTGCTGTTAGTAACCAACAAGGCGCAACCGTTGGGTTTTACCACAGAAAGCGGATGGCAAGTTCACTCACCCAGTTTGGTAATTGATGTGCCAAAACATATTCGCTTGACAATCACTTCTAATGAGCGGATGTGGAAAGTTCCGCCAGTGAATCGGCGGGAAGTATTGCGACGAGACCATCACAGTTGCCAATATTGCGGTAGTGGCAAACATCTAACGCTAGATCATGTGATGCCGCGTTCTAAAGGCGGTTCTCACACTTGGGATAACGTAGTCGCAGCTTGTGAAAGATGTAACTCCCGTAAAGGCGATCGCACCCTGTTTGAAGCTGGTATGCAACTGCGTACCAAACCAAAAGCGCCAATCCACCCCGCGATTTCTTTTGCTGAACAGTTTTGGATAGATATGCAAGCAAACCTGGAATAACAGGAGAGCATAAGGAATGCTGAAATTAACTTACACTGAAAGCAGTTTTGATTTAGAATGTCTTACTCTGTCGCTAGAAGAATGGGTAGCGCAACGAGTGATTTTAGCCCTGCGAGTTGGGCAAAGTTTGTGCATTGAACCTAGTACCGCTTCCTTTTTGCTTCCTGTTGATTTGCCAGGAGTAGAAATACTGAGGTCTGAGGTAAAAAGAGATGATAGAGAAATCATTGCTCTCTGTGCGTGCGATGCCGAATATATGGAAGTCACCCTGCGGGGTTCTTGGCTATCAGTTAGTTCTAAGGATTCTGTCGGTGTGTTTGTCACCACTATGAGCGATCGCGCTGAGTTCTTTTTGCACAAACTTTGGCAGGAAGCTCAATCTTGTGCTTCTGTCATGAGCGAATAAACGAAATAGTCGGGTGACTCAATTTTGGATTTTAGATTTTGGATTTTGGATTTTAGATTTGTTCTCACGTTGAAATTTGGGGGTAACTCTTGGAGACGCTGCGAGAACAAACATTTTGGGATTTTGGATTGAGTAATCCAAAATCCCAAATTTAAAATCTAAAATTAGGTGAGGAGAATTTCTCACCCTTTATTGCGTCATTTTTAGTAGTTCAGGAATTGTTACAAATCGGTAGCCTTGCTGTTTGAGTCCGCTGATGATTTGTGGCAAAGCTTGTACAGTTCTTTGGCGATCGCCACCACCATCATGCATTAAAACAATGAAACCAGGTTTTGCGCCTTTCAGGACATTATTTACAAAAGCCTGCGGTTTGGCGTGAGGATCGGTATCAGCGGAAGTTAGCGACCACATAATGACAGTATCTTTCTGGCTTTTGGCGTAAGCAGCTAGTCCATTATTTAAAAAGCCTCCAGGAGGACGAAACAGAGAAGTTTTGACTCCTGTAATTTTGTATATCAGATCGGCTGTGCGATCAATTTCACTTTTGGCTGTGGCTTCATCCATTCGCCGATACCAATGATGCCAAGTATGGTTGCCAATGGCGTGTCCTTCGGCTATTTCACGCTTGGCTAAGTCTGGATTTGCTTCTAAAGCTTGTCCTACCCAAAAGAATGTTGCTTTAACATCATTTTGCTTCAAGATATCCAGCATTTCTAGGGTTGTCTTTGGCCAGGGCCCATCATCAATGCTGAGAGCAATAACCTTTTCGTTGTTGCTGGGTTGCACCTTATAAACTGTTTTTCCCTGAAATTTATCTGGGACTGTAAAGGTAGGGTTTTCTACTTTGACTGATGGCGGTAGCTGGGGATTAATTTGCCCCTTCGCTGGATCTTGAAGTGCAGTATGGATTTTGCTTAGTGGCTGGTTCAACCCCAATTGTGGGGAGATACCTGGGGCAATACTACAAGCTGTAATACTAGAGGCGATCGCGACAAAATTAATTATCTGTTGTCGCTTGAAGGAGTTATCTGTCACGTCAGGCTTTTAAAGATTCACACAATCATAAGCTGTAGTTTGATTTTTCAGAGGGTTTAGCAAGCTCAAATATAAGTGCAGCAGCTTTTATAGACAATTTCAAAAAAACTTTCTGAAACCCCTTGACACCTGTTGTAGTATTTTGTAGTATATTTGTAGTGAGGTGAAAGACAAAGCTTCTCAAAAGTCAAATTTATGTTCTACATCCAACTAAAGGACAGGCGTTGGAATAAACCAGAGTCCCCAGTTAACAAAACTGCTCCTACTTGCAAACCATCGGTAGTAGAGGCAATAAACGAAAAAAGTTCTAAGTTTGCACTCATCAAAACCACTGAATACATCCGTAATACACAACAGGCTTGCTACCTAGAGTTTCGGTTGTTTTCCTAACAGTAAAAAGTAATTTTTCTGAACCTTGAAAACTGAATAAGAAATGGGCAAGTTCACCAACAAAACATGTGCCTAAAAACCTAAAATTTTAGGCACAAATTCTCAAAATCGGGGTGTAGCTCAATTGGCTAGAGCGTTCCGTTGTCTGCGGAAATGTTGCGGGTTCAAGTCCCGTCACCCTGGTTGCAGTCCCGTAGGCGAATAGTTTAAGCCGTCAGCCTCTCAAGCTGAAGATTGCGAGTGCAAATCTCGTCGGGACTCCCAAATGGTCAGGTAGCCAAGTTGGTAAGGCGTTGGTCTGCAAAACCGATTAGCGCGGGTTCAAATCCCGCCTTGACCTCTGTCGCAGCGTAGCTTAATCAGCAAAGCCCCAGGTTCATACCCTGGTATATGCGGGTGCAAATCCCGCTGCTGCCACCAAATGCAGGGATGGTGTAACGGCAACACCTTGTGACTCCAAATCCGATGTTCTGGGTTCAAATCCTAGTCCCTGCGTCAATCATGCCCCTGTGGACGAATGGTTAAGTCGCTGTTCTTTCAAAGCAGAAATTGCGGGTTCAAGTCCCGTCAGGGGAATCATTATGGGTCGGTGGCCGAGTCTGGTTGAAGGCGACAGTCTGTAAAACTGTTCTTTTTTGCACGCAGGTTCAAATCCTGCTCGACCCACTGTGGAGAGGTGGCTGAGTGGCTCAAAACGTCCTCCTGCTAAGAGGAAACGGGTAGTTAATATCCGTCACAGGTTCAAATCCTGTTCTCTCCGTTTTGAGAGTGTGGTGTAACTGGATAACATCTCAGTCTACGAAACTGAAGACGTGAGGGTTCAAATCCCTCCACTCTCGTTACATGGGAGAGATGATGGAGTGGCTGATTCGAGTTGAATTAAACCAGTCCACTGGGTAAAACCCATCTCTCCTCCTTATCCCCCGGTAGCTCAGTTGGTAGTTAGCGCCTGTCTGAAGAACAGGAGGTCGTCGGTTCGATTCCGACCTGGGGGGCTTCGTTGCCTCATAGCTCAATGGTAGAGCAAGCGGCTGTTAACCGCGCGGTTGTAGGTTCGAGTCCTACTGAGGCAGCCATTCATTGCCGGGTGGACGAATTGGTAAGTCGCATCGCTCTGAACGATGAGGTTGCAGGTTCAAACCCTGCTCTGGCAATAAAGCCCTGTGGTGTAATTGGCAACATAACGCCCTTTGAAGGCGAAGATTCCAGGTTCGAGTCCTGGTGGGGCTGCCAAACTCTGCTCTTGTAGCCCAACTGGAAGAGGCTGCCGTCTCAAAAACGGTATGTTGTGGGTTCGATTCCCACCAAGAGTACCAAAATTTGCTCCTGTAGCCCAATTGGAAGAGGTGGCAGACTTAAAATCTGTTTGGTTGTGGGTTCGACTCCCACCAGGAGTACCAACGGGATGTAATTCAGTGGCCAGAAGCCATGCTTTGGGAGCATGGAGTCGCAGGTTCAAATCCTGCCATCCCGATATGCCCCTGTGACGGAACTGGCATACGTGCTGGAATCAGAGTCCAGATTTTGCAGGTTCAAATCCTGCCAGGGGTACTAAGCTCTCGTGGCGGAACGGAAGACGCACTAGACCGAGGATCTAGTTTTTTGCAGGTTCAAATCCTGTCGGGAGTACCAAAATATCTGGGTGTGGCGCAGTTGGGAGCGCGGGAGTTTCGGGAACTCCAGGTCGTAGGTTCAATCCCTACCACTCAGACTTTGCCCTTGTAGCCCAACGGAAGAGGCGCTTCGCTTAGAACGAAGAGGTTGCTGGTTCAAATCCAGTCAGGGGTATTGGTGAATATGCGGGGATAGAGCAACGGTGGCTCGTCAGGCTCATAACCTGAACATCGGCAGGTTCGACTCCTGCCCCCGTCACCAAAATTAGTGCTGGTGTAGCTCAATTGGCAGAGCAACTGACTTGTAATCAGTAGGTTGCAGGTTCAATTCCTGTTACCAGCTCCAAAATGCGGATATGGTGTAACGGTAGCATCTGAGTCTTCCAAACTCTAGGCACGAGTTCAAGTCTCGTTATCCGCTTTAAAAATTTGCGGGTGTGATGCAATCGGTAGCATCTGAGTACGCCATATTCAGTGCGTGGGTACTCTTCGAGAACGCTGTGCGAACAAGTCCCTCCACTCGCTTGCGTAGTCCTGTAGCTTCAACGGTAGAGCAAGTGCCTTACAAGCAAGAGGTTGCAGGTTCAAATCCTGCCAGGACTACCAAATATTGGGAGTGTAGCTTAATGGAATAGAGCTTCGAGCTTCTACCTCGAAAGTTGTGGGTTCGAGTCCTACCACTCCCGTTTGAGAATGTCTTTAATTTTGAATTTTGAATTTTGAATTTTGAATTTTTATGGGGTCATAGCTCAAATGGCTAGAGCGCCTGCCTTGCAAGCAGGAGGTTATGGGTTCAATTCCCATTGATTCCACTGATGATGGTGTCTGAAGCCAAAGTGGTCGAGGCGCTGGTTTGTGGAACCAGTCATAGCGGGTTCAAGTCCCGTCAGGCACCCTTGAATGGAAGATGCCGCTGAATGGAGGGCAACTGGTCTTGAAAACCAGGGTATGGGCAACTGTAGGGGTTCGATTCCTCCATCTTCCACCTATCCACCTGAAGCCGAAAAGTGAGGCGCTGTGCTGATAACACAGAAACAGGAGGGGCAGTACCTCCCTGGTGGATTTATATTTAAATGTTGGTATTACAAATCGCACTTGCTCATTTCTTTTTCAAATTAAATAGGGTGGTTGGCATACCGGCTGTGCAGCGGGCTTTTAACCCGCAGAAATAGGTTCGACCCCTATACCACCCACTAAACAATTAAAAATTCAAAATTCAAAATTCAAAATTACGGAATGCAATTCTAGCTATTAGCTAATATGCAACTTGAATACGCGTTGGGTTATGAATAGCAACTAGCGATCGCTAGTTGAGCATGTTGTAATAATACATCTTTATCCAAAGCATGTATGGGATATTGCGGTGTTACTGCCAGTAGTTTCTCAATTCTTTCTCTGGCTGCTTCTACGACTGCTTCATCTAAGCTACCGTTACTGAGCGAATCAGCAAAATCTTCAGCAATCCGATAAGTTCTTTCAATAGATGATGAATTAATATTACGCGATACAATAAACAGATCGCAGCCTGCATTAAATGACCGCGCCACAGTACCAGCTTTCATAAACATATCTGAGATCGCTTTCATATCCAAATCATCAGATACAACTACTCCCTCAAAGCCAAGTTCCTCTCTAAGTATGGTTTTGAGGATAGTCTGAGAAAGTGTTCCTGGGACATCAGGATCTATCTTGGGAAATAAGATATGGACAGTCATAATCAAAGGAATCTGTACTTCGATTAAAGCTCTGAAGGGTATAAGTTCTCGAAGTCGCAGGTTTTCTAGAGTTAAATTCAGTATTGGTAGTTCAATGTGAGAGTCTTTACTGGTGTCTCCATGTCCGGGAAAGTGTTTAGCACATCCCAAAATTCCTGAATCTCGAAGTCCAAGGTAATAGTCACGCGCACCTTGAGTAGCAGTTTCGGGAGTGTTACCAAAGGCGCGAGACCCAATCACGGGGTTATCGGGATGGGAAAAAATATCTGCTACAGGTGCCCAAGACAAATTGATTCCCAGTGATTTTAGTTCTACTGCTGTGGCTTTTGCTACTTCGTAAGCGTGCGATCGCAGCAAAAAAGCGTGAGGAAAGCGGGTAATTGGCAATGGTGTACGAATTACACGACCTCCTTCATGATCGAGAGTGAGGAACATGGAATCACGCTCAGTATATTCTCGTATCTGGTTATTCAAATCCTTAAAGCTTTCCAGCCAAACCTGATATGGAGTGCCATCCAAAAAGTTCTTAGCAAAAAATATCGCCCCAATCGGTTTTAATTCATTGAGTGCGCGTTTATCGTCATCGCTTAATGTCGTGCCGGAAATACCTAAAATTAAGTGATGTCCAAAGCGCCTTAGCTCCTGCGATACGCCCATAATCTTTTACCTATTAAGTTGTGCGGTAAACAACTTGGTTGTTCAACCTAGAGGACATAAACATTTATCCTACACCCTTATCAGGAGAGGAAAGTTTTCTTTAAGTAATGCCCCAGATGTTTCCTAATAGCAAATACACAAATTAGCCAAGAAATCAACTACTTTCAGACAACTTTTAAAATTAGCTATTTTCAGTCAAAGGAAATACTTTTGTTTCCCTAAATCACTTGCATGTAAATATAGAGAAAGTGTACGCCACAAAGCTATTGCCAACAATGGTATTGGCAATTTGCTTGGGCAAGTGCGCGTAGGTAAAATTCCCTTTGGCAAAAGTTTTTTGGGGAAGCGATCGCACAACAACTGCCAAATGTAACGGATTGCAACGTATAATGAAAACGATAAAACGGTTAAGAAATATTGAAAAGCAGTAGGGTTACATGCGAGTAGCGATCGCGGGAGCGGGACTAGCAGGACTTTCCTGCGCGAAATATCTTACAGACGCAGGTCACACACCCATTGTCTTGGAACGTCAAGACGTTCTAGGCGGTAAAGTGGCTGCATGGAAAGATGCTGATGGAGACTGGTACGAAACAGGTCTGCACATCTTTTTTGGTGCATATCCTAATATGTTGCAGTTATTTAAAGAGCTGGACATTGAAGATCGATTGCAGTGGAAAGAACACACAATGATCTTCAACCAGCCGGATGCACCAGGTACTTACAGTCGCTTTGATTTCCCAGATTTGCCAGCACCAATTAATGGTATAGTGGCAATTCTGCGAAACAACGACATGCTGACATGGCCAGAAAAAATCCGCTTTGGCATCGGATTATTGCCGGCCATGATTCAGGGGCAAAAGTACGTTGAAGAAATGGACAAATATTCCTGGACAGATTGGCTGCGTAAACACAAAATTCCAGAACGGGTCAATAAAGAAGTTTTTATTGCTATGGCCAAGTCGCTGAACTTCATCGGGCCAGATGAAATTTCAGCAACCATTCTTTTAACTGCCCTCAATCGTTTCCTCCAAGAAAAAAAAGGCTCGAAAATGGCCTTTCTGGATGGTTCGCCAACAGAACGATTGTGTCAACCTCTAGTGGATTACATCACCGAACGCGGTGGAGAAGTCCGTTTGAATGCCCCTTTAAAAGAGATTTTGCTAAACGCCGATGGTAGCGTCAAAGGATACTTGATTCGGGGGTTGAATGGAGCCGAAGATGAAGTTTTCACAGCGGATTTGTATGTATCTGCCATGCCTGTTGACCCTCTGAAGGTGATTTTGCCAGCACCTTGGAAAGAAATGGAGTTTTTCCAAAAGTTAGACGGGTTGGAAGGCGTACCTGTGATTAACGTGCATTTGTGGTTCGATCGTAAACTTACGCAAATTGATCACTTGCTATTCTCGCGATCGCCCCTCCTAAGCGTTTATGCTGATATGAGCAATACCTGCCGTGAATACGCCAACCCCGAACGCTCGATGCTGGAATTAGTTCTAGCCCCGGCAAAAGATTGGATTGCCAAATCCGATGAGGAGATTGTGGCTGCAACTATTGCCGAGTTAGAAAAACTCTTCCCCGACCACTTCGGGGGAGACAATCCAGCAACATTGCTGAAATCTCATGTGGTGAAAACGCCCCGTTCAGTTTACAAAGCGACCCCTGGTCGTCAACAGTACCGTCCCTCGCAAACAACCCCCATTAGTAACTTCTATCTCTCAGGGGATTACACCATGCAACGCTACTTAGCCAGTATGGAAGGTGCCGTACTTTCTGGTAAGCTGACAGCGCAGGCGATTTCTGAGGCCCTCCCGGTAGCAAATTCCTCAAACCTGCAAACGCTCACCCGACCGCCCGCAACGAATGCTGCAACTGCCTGATTCCCCGCCGCGCATGAAAACGCTGGTCTCTGTAGACGAGTCATACAAACTTTGTCGGCATCTCACAGCAAAGTATGCCAAGACTTTTTACCTGGGTACTTTGCTGATGAGTCCGGTAAAACGTCAATCTATTTGGTCAATTTACGCTTGGTGTCGCCGTACAGATGAATTGGTGGATGGCCCCGCATCTGCTATTACCACGCCAGAAACCCTAGACCTATGGGAACAGCAGCTGGAATCGATTTTTGCGGGGCGTCCATTAGAAAATTACGATGTAGCTTTAGTTGATACCCTCCAGCGCTTTCCGATGGACATTCAGCCATTTCGGGATATGATTGCCGGTCAGCGTATGGACTTATATCGCAGTCGTTATGAAACCTTTGAGGATTTATACCTCTACTGTTACCGCGTTGCTGGCACTGTTGGCTTAATGTCAACATCAGTTATGGGTGTGGATAACACCATATATGCAGCACCGTGGCAACAGAACAAACAACCTTATATTCCCATAGAAGAAGCGATCGCTCTCGGAATTGCCAATCAACTCACCAACATCCTGCGGGATGTGGGAGAAGATGCCAAACGGGGACGGATCTACATTCCCCTGGAAGACTTGGCAAAATTTAACTATACCGAGAAAGACTTTTTCACAGGTGTGGTAGATGATCGTTGGCGGGCATTGATGCGTTTTCAAATTGACCGCGCCCGCCAATTTTACACCACATCCGACCAGGGAATTACTTATTTAGCATCCGATGCCCGTTGGCCTGTATGGGCAGCATCAATGCTGTACGGTCAAATTTTGGAGGCGATTGAACGCAACGATTACGATGTATTCAGTCAGCGGGCTTTCGTTCCCCAATGGAAAAAGTTACGCAGCTTGCCCATAGCTTGGATGCGATCGCAAGTCCTTTAAAAAATTAGTCATTTGTCCCTAGTCTTTAGTCCTTAGTGTTTTATAAATGACTAATGACCAATGACAAATGACTATTGACTCTTAATGGCAAGTCTGGTAACATTGATATTCGTGAGTCATGGAGAGGTGGCTGAGTGGTCGAAAGCGGCAGATTGCTAATCTGTTGTACGGCAGGTAACTCCGTACCGAGGGTTCGAATCCCTCCCTCTCCGTTTTTCAAGTTTTGATACACGGAATAAAGTCCGTGTTTAAAAATAAATACCAATCTAGACGTAAACACTTCTACTCCCAAAGATGGATGATATGATTTATCATTTGGAGTCTTCATAAGATCCAGCTAGTTAGAAATCTAGTTTGGCTCTTAAGTTTTAGGCTCCTAGATATCTGAGGAGTATAAGTGATTTATGAAAAAATTTAGTGCCGCCTTAACTTTAAGTATAGCTACCCTTGCGGCTGGGTTTCTACTTGGGGCTTGTGGTGATAGTAACCCCAACGGCACAGCTAACAACGGAAGTACCGCAACTCCAGCGGCAAACTCAACTACTACAAGCAGTGCTAAAGGACTAAAAATTGGTTCCCTGTTACCGACTACAGGCGATTTGGCTTCTGTAGGACAGCAAATGCTAGGTTCCATACCTTTACTGGTGGATACGGTCAATGCTTGCGGTGGGGTAAATGGCGAACCTGTAACTTTGGTGCAAGTAGATGACCAAACCGACCCGAAAGCTGGAGCTGCCGGTATGACCAAACTAGCAACTTTAGATAAAGTAGCAGGTGTAGTTGGCTCCTTTGCCAGTAGCGTTTCTAGTGCAGCAGTCTCCATTGCCATACCGAATAAAGTCATGCTGGTTTCCCCTGGTAGTACCAGTACCGTCTTTACCGAAAAGGCACAAAAAGGCGACTATAAAGGCTTTTGGGCGCGTACAGCTCCCCCCGATACCTACCAAGCACTAGCCTTAGCCCAACTTGCTAACAAAAAAGGTTTCAAGCGAGTTTCTACAGTCGTGATTAATAACGATTATGGCGTAGGCTTTGAAAAAGCATTTGTGCAAACTTTTGAAAAATTGGGTGGCACTATAGTTAATAAAGATAAGCCTGTCCGCTACGACCCGAAAGCCCAGACATTTGATACAGAAGCGGCTGCTGCTTTTGCTGGGAAGCCAGATGCAGTCCTGGCTGTAATGTATGCAGAAACTGGTAGTCTGTTCCTGAAAGCCGCTTATCAACAAGGCGTGGCGAAGGGAGTACAAATTCTGCTGACAGATGGAGTAAAATCACCGACTTTTCCCGAACAAGTTGGCAAAGGTGGTGATGGTAAATATATTTTAACAGGAGCGATCGGTACAGTACCGGGTTCCGATGGTAAAGCATTAGAAGCTTTCAACAAGCTGTGGAAGGATAAAAAAGGTGGTGCGCCAGGGGAATACGCTCCTCAAGCTTGGGATGCAGCTGCTTTATTAACATTGGCGGCGCAAGCTGCTAAGGAAAATACAGGCGTTGGTATAGCCAGCAAAATTCGGGAAGTTGCTGATGGCCCTGGCACAGAAGTTACTGATGTCTGCGAGGGATTGAAATTACTTAAAGATGGTAAAAAGATTAACTACCAAGGCGCTAGCGGCAATGTAGATGTTGATGCTAACGGCGATGTCGTCGGTGTATACGATGTTTGGACAGTAGGAGACGATGGCACAATTAAGGTGATTGACAAAGTTACCCCTAAGTAGAAGTTAGAAGTTATACCAATTTAATGTGAAGTTACACATATCTAGATCCCCCTAAATCCCCCTTTTTAAGGGGGACTTTGATATGTTTTTCTGGTTCCTCCCTTTATAAGGGGGGCTAGGGGGGATCGAATTCTATGCAGCTTTATAAAA
>NZ_JAVRBQ020000009.1:0-69685 GCF_034531215.2 Nostoc sp. ChiSLP03a | reverse complement strand
ATTTAATGTGAAGTTACACATATCTAGATCCCCCTAAATCCCCCTTAAAAAGGGGGACTTTGATATGTTTTTCTGGTTCCTCCCTTTATAAGGGGGGCTAGGGGGGATCGAATTCTATGCAGCTTTATAAAAAATTGGTATTAGTGAATAATTTAAATCCTGAATCCTTTGATAATCAGATAAATTACCCGTAACTAAAGTTAGATTATGACTAATGGCAATTGCAGCAATCATACAATCGGGATAACCAATTCTTTTTCCGGTTGTCTCCAAGTCAGCGTAGATTTTTCCTGCTAATACTGCTTCTGTCAAATCAAAGGATAATATCTCCTGTGAACTCACGATAGTTAAAAATTGCTGAAGACGTTTTTATTGCTTACGTTTTTGCCAACCTTCTACAATTTCCATGACCGTAATTGCAGAAATTGTAGAAATTGTATATTTATCAAACTGGTTTAAGTAACTATTGGCTTTGAAAATAATACGAGTATTTACTCGTTTAATAATTTTTGAAAGAATATCCGTATCAAGTAGAGACTTTTCTACTTCATTCATCTGTTCCAGTGTATCCTCTTTTTTTCATCGCTTCAGCAACAATTTCATCAACAATTTCTGGAACATCAGCATATAATCCCATTAAAGGATCGTTTTTATCCTGAACTTCTGCTAAACGTTCAATTACGTGACTAATCAATTCTGATAAAGTTGATTGACTATTGCCAGAGTTTTTGCTCGTTCAAAGGTGAGTCTGTCTAATTCAAGTTCTATTTTTTCCATTATCGTTTTAAACTCTATTTAGTGATTAATTTAAATTTAATAGATTTTTGAGATATTTTCAGTTTGATTATTCAACAAAATAGCTATCAATTAATGTTATTTGCTAAAATTGATTAGGCTTTTGCTTTCGTATATCTTTGATGACTTTCGACCTTCCCGACTCTCTGATTCTCGATACAGCGCTTTCAGTATCTGGTTTAACTGACTATATCCGTTTGCTGTTAGAGCAAGATGAACAATTGCGGCAAGTTTGGGTAACTGGCGAAGTTTCCAGTGCTAACAACCATCGCAGCGGTTTATTTTTCACGTTGCAAGATCCCGATCGCACCGCCGGTATTAAGTGTGTAGTATGGAATAGCCAATTGCCAAAACTCGCCCAAATGCCTATTCCTGGCGAACAGATAATCATTTTGGGTAGCATTCGCGTCTATCCACAACGGGGAGAGTATCAGTTATCAGTTTGGCAGACTTTACCTGCTGGTGTTGGTTTACAAGCACTGCGCTATCAACAACTCAAAAATCGCTTGCTGGCTGAGGGGTTATTCGACGCGCAAAGAAAGCGATCGCTCCCCATTCATCCCCAAACGATCGCTGTTGTCACTTCACCAACGGCTGCTGCTTGGGGCGATATTCAAAAAACCTTGAAGCAAAGGTATCCAGGTTTACACGTTTTATTTTCTCCCGCGATTGTACAAGGAGAGCAAGCACCAGAATCTATCGTCAAAGCAATTGAGCGGGTGGAAAAAGATGGACGCGCCGAAGTGCTAATTTTATCGCGGGGTGGTGGTGCGGTGGAAGAATTGGCTTGCTTTAATGATGAACGAGTGGTGCGATCGCTTGCTAGTTGTTCTATTCCGGTAATTACTGGGATCGGGCATCAACGAGATGAATCTTTAGCAGATTTAGTTGCAGATGTATGTGTGCATACACCGACTGCGGCAGCGGAAATGGTTGTACCAGCACTTTCAGAGTTGTATACTGAGCATCGGCAGCGAGTTGTCGCTTTACATGAGGTGGTACATGACTTTAGGGAAAATGCTGAGGATCAATTGCAAGTATTACGAAATCGGTTGCGACGTTTGCGGTTAGATCGACAAGTGCAGCAGGAGGTGGACAAGCTAGCTTGGAAGCGTCAGCATTTGGTGCAAATTACCACGGGGCGATCGCAGCAAGCAACGCAGCATTTAGAATTATTGCGGCAGAAGTTGGCTAGTCTTGACCCGAAAGCAGTGTTACAGCGTGGTTATGCGGTGGTGAGAAGGGAAGATGGGGCGATCGCTCGTTCGGCGGCGGAGTTGGAAGTGGGGCAAGAGTTAGTGATTCAGTTGGGGCAGGGTGAAGTTAAAGTGAAGGTTATGGAAGTGAACGAACCGCACAGACGCAGAGGACGCAGAGAGATTAATGGTTAAACGTAAAGGTGCTTCTAGTTCTGAGGAAGGTTGGAATTATGAGGCGAAGGTTGCTGAAATCGAGGGAATTATTACTCGCATTGAGGCGGGTGAATTGGAATTGGAAGCTGTGTTTGACCAATTTGCAACTGCTGTAGAGTATTTGCGTCAGTGCGAAGGTTTTTTGCAGCAGCGACAACAGCAGGTAGATTTGTTGATTGAAACATTAAGCCAAGAGTAGATGCCAAAGAGTCTAGTTTGAGTCTAGGCTAGTGTGAATACAAGAGTTTGCTTTTTAAGTGAGATACAAAATACAGGACTCAAAATCTTAGATATAAAGAGTTTCTGCCTCCTGGAAGCCAGAGTTCTAATGAAGAGTTGGATAAACAGAGAATGACTGATGAGATTATTGATTTGACAAACTGCGATCGCGAACCGATCCACATTCCCAGTTTGATCCAGCCTCACGGGGTTTTACTGGTTTTGCAAGATCCTACCCTGGAAATCGTTCAGGTGAGCAGTAATACTCAGCAAGTTATTGGTCGTCAACCTGATGATTTGCTGGGCAAGTCGCTATCAGATTTACTCAATGTCAAGCAAATTAAACTAATTCAACAATGTCTGGCAGAGGATTTTGAGAGCGTTAATCCCCTAAATATAATCATCAACAAACATCAAAATAAATCAATTCATTTTGATGGGATTGTCCATCGTTTAGATACTATTATTCTTCTGGAATTGGAGCCGAAAAAAGCGAAGGAAAAAACAGGCTTTTTTGACTTTTATCAACAAGTAAGAGGAACCATTACCCGCATCCAGAAAGCACCAACGTTGTTAGAAATGTGCCAAATTGTGGTGACAGAAGTTCGGCGAATCGCTGGGTTCGATCGCGTTATGGTCTACCGATTCGATCGCGAAGGAGCAGGCAGGGTCATCGCTGAAGACACCAATCAGGAAACGCCCTATTTGGATTTACACTATCCGCCCTCTGACATTCCCAAGCAAGCCCGACAGCTATACACCTTAAACTGGCTGCGGCTAATTCCAGATGCTAGCTACCAGCCTGTCACCTTAATTCCAGCGAACAATCCCTTGACAAATCAACCGCTCGATCTCAGTTTATCTATATTGCGGAGTGTTTCTCCAATTCATCTAGAGTACCTGCAAAATATGGGCGTGACTGCCTCTATGTCTATTTCTCTGATGCACGAGCAAAAGCTTTGGGGATTGATTGCCTGTCACCATTCGTCACCCAAATATATTTCTTACAATATCCGCACCATCTGCGAGTTCATTGGACAGGTAATGTCTGTGGAACTGGCAAATAAAGAAGCAAGTGAAGATATTGATTACAAAAGTCAATTAAAGTTATTACAAACTCAATTTGTCGAAGGCTTGTCTCAGGCTGAGTATTTCCTGGATGGCATGGTGCAAATGAAATCTCAATTACTCAATCTGGTCAGCGCCACAGGAGCGGTGATATGTAATGGCGACCAGTATATTCAAGTGGGTAAAACGCCATCGCAGTTAGAGGTTCACGCCTTACTTGATTGGATTAAACCTCAACTGCATCATAACTTGTTTGAGACGCGATCGCTTATGAAAAATTACCCTGCTGCCTCCTTCTTTAAAGCGATCGCTAGTAGCGTGTTAGCTCTGGAAATTTCCAAAGTTCACCACAATTATATTCTCTGGTTTCGTCCAGAGGTGATTCAAACGGTGAATTGGGGCGGCAACCCCAACAAACCTGTGGAAGTTTTCTCAGATGGCAGTTTAAGAATGTCTCCTCGCAAATCCTTTGAATTATGGCAAGAAACGGTGCAAGGAACTGCCCTACCTTGGAAACCCTGTGAAATTGAGGTGGTTACTGAACTGCGAAGCCTGATTGTGGGCGTTGTGTTACGGCAGGCAGACAAACTGGCATCGATGAATTTTGAATTACAACGGAGTAACGAAGAACTTGATTCTTTTGCCTACGTTGCTTCCCATGACCTGAAAGAACCGCTGCGAGGCATTCACAACTACGCTAACTTCTTAATGGAAGACTATGCAGATGTACTAGATAATGATGGAATTGCCAAACTGCAAACCTTGGTGCGGCTGACGCAGCGAATGGAAGACCTGATCAATTCTCTCCTCCATTTCTCGCGGTTGGGACGCGCCGAATTGATCAGGGAATCAGTGAATCTGAATGAGTTAGTGCCCCAAGTGATCGCCATTTTGACCATTTCTCGACCGCAGAGCGAAGTTGAGTTTCGCATTCCTCAACCCCTGAAGAGCGTTCAAGGCGATCGCGCTCAGATCAATGAACTGTTCAGCAACCTGATTAGCAACGCTATTAAGTACAATGATAAACCTAAGAAATGGGTCGAAATAGGTTTTATTGAAGGCAATGGGGAAAGCAAAGTTGCTTCTAATTCTGTAACTTTCTACGTTCGTGATAACGGTATTGGCATCCTCCAAGAACATCTCGACAAAATCTTTCAAATCTTCCGTCGCTTACATGGACGGGATGACTTTGGCGGGGGGACTGGCGTAGGGTTAACCATTGCCCGCAAAATTGTGGAACGTCATGGTGGTAGAATTTGGGTGGAATCTACACCCACTGAAGGTAGTATGTTTTACTTTACCCTGTCGGCAGAGGCAAATACATGACTCAAATTTCAACCTCCCCGATCCTGGAAAAGCCACTACTTTTAATTGTCGAGGATAGCAATGAAGACTTTGAGGCACTGCAAAGATTTCTAGGGCGTTCTACCATTGCGATGGCTATTCAGAGGTGTGTGAATGGAGAAGAAGCCTTGGCGTTTCTTTATCGCACTGGTAGCTATGTGGAGCGCAAAAGTGCGCCCCGTCCTGGCTTGATTGTGCTTGACTTGAACCTACCCGGAACCGATGGACGAGAAGTGTTACGCCGGATTAAACATGATGATAACTTGAAGATGATTCCGGTGGTGGTGTTTACTACCTCTAATAATCCCAAAGATATTGAAGTATGTTATCAATATGGTGTCAACAGCTACATCGTTAAACCAATCAATTTTGCTCAACTGAAACGAGATATTCAGATGCTTGTGGAATATTGGTTTGAAGTGACGACACTGCCTGATTATCCCAAGGATTAGTCATGAGTCATATCATGATTCTGGATGTACAAAACCATACAACCACATCCATAACTCCTAACTGTTTTCCTAACCGCCGCTGACTGGTGGAATCAACACAACCTCATCTCCATCTTGTAGTAGGGTATCTGGTTCGACAAATATCAAATTAATTCCAAAACGGGTTATATCGCGCCATTGTGCGAGTTCAGGGTGTTCAGCTATCAGGCGATCGCATACTGCTTTGACTGGCATACTATTAGGAAATTCCAGCACTAATTCCGAAACCCTAAAGGCTTCTTGATAAGCAGCGAACAATTTGACGGTAACGGTGATTACAGATTTAGACATACAACATACTTTGGCAGTACGAGCAAGTATTTTAATATTTGCTAATAATGTAAACAAATATTTAACATAGAATAAATATGTTTTGCTTCCTTGCCACTTGTGCTTGAAACAAATCTAAGTATAAGCTGTTAAGACTTGCTCTAAGCGTACTCCTACAAAGAAGCAAGCTACGCGATAGCATCTCTAAAAGTTGCTATGCTGTTGGCGTACTCCTGCAAGTGTCGCAGACAAGCCTCTCGTACCATTTTGTATAAGTTAAGTTACGCATAGCGTCTCCTTTTGGCAGAAGAGAAGGCTTTACGCTACGCTATCATCAATCTAAAATTGCAAATCTAAAATTCCAAGTTCTTTGACTATTCAGCATTGAGGATTTTTGGTACTTTGAAAAATTCGCCTTCCTGTTCGGGCGCACTGTTGAGAATACTTTCCCGGTCAGGATAGGGTTGCAATTCATCCTCTCGTGTGATGTTGCTGACATCAATTGCGCGTGTTGTTGGCAGCACATTATTGACATCAAGTTCATTCAATTGTTCGATATAGTCCAGAATACTTCCCAACTGGGAAGTGAATTGTTCCTCTTCTTCTGGAGTCAATTCTAAACGAGCAAGATTGGCTACTTTGTGAACTTGTTCTTGGTCAATCATAAATTGTCATTGGTCATTGGTCATTAATCATTGGTCATTAGTCCCTAGCAAATGACAAAGAACTAATGACTAATAACTAAAAGAATACGTCAATTTGCGATCGCCCGGTGGTTTTGAGCCAGTTTTGAGCTTCGATGTAGTTATTGGGAGCCATGCGAATAGCACGAATCCAATAGTCTGCTGCTTGGTCAAAAAGTGCTTCGCCAGCCTCGTCATCTCCAGCTTCTTTTTCTTTTTCGCCTTGGTAGTGATAAATTACAGCGATGTTGTTCAAGGCTTGGGGCATACGTGGATTCAACTCAATTGCCTTGTGATATAGTTCTAAAGCCTTGTTGTGGTCGCCATTGCTGGCATAGATTAGCCCCATATTGTAGAGTATATAGCCGCGATCGTTGGTATCTTCCTCTAGTGTTAGAGCTTCTTCATAGTATTCCAATGCCTCAGCATATTCCCCTTCCGCTTGGGCTGACATCCCATCTCGATAATAAACAAACGCTTCTTTAGCTTTTTTGTTAGTTGGCAGGATCTTCAAAATGATATCCGCCATCACAGTAAAGGATTTGTCAATAAAATTATCGTTTTTTTGTGTTCTTGGCATATTTCTCTCTGGGTATTGGGCATTGGGGATTGGGTATGGGGCATGGAGAAGAGACAAGGTAGAGCAGGCAGACTTAGGAGAAACTTGTTCAATAATTCCCCCTTGTCCCCTTGTCCCCTTGTCCCCCTATTCTCTCGCCCCTCATCTCTCTCATTTCCCCAATCCCCTAGTTCACTCAATAGTTAATTTAACTGATTTGCGGGGGCGTTCTTCTCACTGAGGGGTACGATACATTCTGAAGTATTATGTCGAGAGTTGTTTACCAAGGTGCTAACTGGATATGCAATCATTGCTGGCGCTGGATAAGGACGCAATAGCTGCTGTAGAGTTTGCGGCGTTTCCACTTGGGAATCTAGCCATAAATCGTAATCTTGTGGCTCCAGAATTACTGGCATCCGCTCGTGGATGGGTTGGAGTAATTCGTTAGCTGCCGTAGTCAAAATTGTACAAGAAATTATTTCTTCGTTAGCAGGCGTTCGCCATCTTTCCCACAAACCTGCAAAACCGAAGGGTTGCCCATCTTGGAGACGAAAATAAAATGGCTGCTTCTTACCTTGTTGGCGTTGCCACTCATAAAAGCCATCAGCTAGCACTAAACAGCGTCTGTACTTAAAAGCCGAACGAAAAGCAGGTTTTTCAGCAACAGTTTCTGCCCTAGCATTAATCAGCTTTGCCCCCATTCCTGCATCTTTCGCCCATGACGGAATTAATCCCCAATGCAACTGCTTAAATTCTCGCTTTTTGTTGTCGGGATTTTGTAACACTGTCGCCACCATTTGCGTAGGCGCAATGTTATATTCCGCTGCCAAATCGGGAACTGACTCGACATGGAAAACTTCAGACAATCCTGCTGCCGAATAGTTTAGAGTAAATCTTCCACACATAGTTTTCTTTTCGACCATTAACTAAATTAAACATCTCAAACTATAAATAAATAATATTTTTTTTATTTTCTCGAATAATTTCCTGTAGTACGTTCAGATACTAAATACAAAAAAATTATCCGGTTTTGGGAAAATCTTTTGGTAAGATATTGTATTTTGAACCTTCACTTCTCAACACATTTCTAACTGTATTTTAACATGGAACTACTGCATCTGTACGATTTTTTACCTTCTGGTCATGGTTATAAGATACGTCTTTTATTGACACAACTAGGTATGCCTTTTGAGAGGATAGAGCTTAACATCTTGAAAGGCGAGACTCGAACCCCAGAATTTTTAAGTAAAAATCCTAACGGTAAGATACCTGTTCTGGAAATCGAGCCAGGGAAATATTTGGCAGAATCAAATGCTATATTAGTTTATCTGAGTGAAGGTACAGAGTTTTTACCTTATGACCGTTTTTTACGAGCGCAGGTGCTGCAATGGTTATGTTTTGAACAATATAGCCATGAGCCTTTTATTGCTACATCAAGATTTTGGATTTCTATTTTAGGTAAAACTGAAGAATATAGTGAAGCTATCAAACAAAAACGCGAACCAGGCTATGCAGCACTTAACTTGATGGATAAACACTTAACTTCTCAAGATTTTTTTGTCGGAGAACGTTATTCGATTGCTGATATCGCTTTGTTCGCCTATACTCATGTAGCTGATGAAGGTGGATTTGATTTAACGCAATATCCTGCTATCCAAGCTTGGATAGAAAGAGTCAAAACTCAACCAAGGTATATCAGTATTACAGAGGCATAAAAATTAGATGAGAGCAATTTACTATCTCTCGTTTCTGATCTCTAGTAGAGAATGTCCTGGGTGGAATGTAGCTCGCATTCAGAAAGCAGCAAAGTCTTCACAAAAGATATTATTAAGCAGCAGTTAGGTATTCGGATCGATTTCCATCAGCTTTTGCCGAGAGGAGAAACCTGACTTAATTCTGATATGAGACTTGGGTACATCAAATTTATCTGCTAGTAGTTTAATTAACTCTTCATTAGCCTTACCATCAACTGGAGGCGATTTTAAATAAACAATCAGACTACCATCAGGTTGTTCTTCAATTTTTTGCTGCTTTGAATTAGGTTTCACCTTGACTTTTTTTTGCATAACTTATTTTGTGTAATTGTCGCAGCCATAACCAGCCCAAAACAGAACCCAATACATAATGAGGAAAATCCCACCAAACAAAAGTCGTACCAAGTAACAATTTACCTATCAAGGTGGCGCGCATTTGCTCTAATAGTGGCGGATGCCAAAGTTGCAAGAATTCTAGTATACAGGTGATGACAAAAACCCATATAGGAATTTGGATTACTGCCGCCCGACTTCTGAAAAACCAAAATGCGAACAGACACCAAAATATTTCGTAAAATACAGCTGCTCCGTAGTCATTAAACCAGTGATGAGCAGGACCATTATAATACTTAAACAAAAATCCCATCGGTACAACGATGAGTACAGAAATAATAATAAATATTGTTTGCTTACGATATCGGAGCATTTCTATAGACTAGAGACTATCCAAAATTTTAGCAGCGGAACGAATAGAAGTCTCCTCTGGGTACTGGGGAAGAAAATATAAGTACAATTTGGTTAGGGTCTAAATCCACATTCAAATTTTCAAGAGTCCAACTACCAAAAACCGCAGCGATCGCTAATTTCCAAAAAGCAGATAAAATTTTTGTAAAGCTCAAGTGTTGTTAAAGATAAAAATTATTCTGGATATATATTAGTTTAACTTATCAATTCAAAAAAATATTGTTTTAATAGAAATTTTTCGTAATTAAACATAATAGTTCTTTAACAAAAAAAATGATATTGAAACCTAACTTAATGACAAAGCTCATAAAACTACAAAGCTGACAACATTAACCAATATAAACCAGTAGATTTTCAAAAATCTTTAATTTTAGGTTTAAAAACACATATTAATGTATTATAAATTATCTTGATTAAGTATTTTTAAGATTTTGTAAAGAACTTTATGTAACCTTGTACTTCATGATAATTAAATAGTTACAGCATGGGTTCAAAAAGTTGGAAACAACCAAAATATTTGACCTAATTACTTAATCATTTGCGTAATCAAGTAATGGATTGTCAGGAAACAAATTATCTAATTTTGTAGAGTAGGCGTTTCGCTTGCAGCTAAGGACTGGCTTTTCAGGTCAGCCCACAGTAAGTAGTTGGATATTTTTTCTTGAGAAGTTCCTAACTAAATAGTTAATGTTTTTTAACATGAGATTACGCAAATGACAAGTAATCTACATTGAACTGATAAATAGTTCTTTGATTGATGCTGAACTTAGATATTTAGTGAGAAATTTAGGAGAGATAATATGGTTTTCGGTACTACAAATCCTGACACGATAAATGGGAGTTCGGGAAATGACACCATAGTTGGTTGGGCTAGTGGTGGTAACGCCAATACTGCCTCCGGTAACGATATTTTGAATGGCTTGGCTGGTAACGATTCCCTCGCAGGTGGCACGGCGAATGACAGTCTTAGCGGCGGAGATGGCAATGATACACTTGATGGGGGTACAGGAAACGACACTCTAAAAGGTGGTGCAGGCAGTGATACCTTCAAAGGCAGTCGGGGTAACGACAACATTGATGGCGGAGATGGCATTGATACCGCAGACTATAGTCAACTAGGTCAAACCATTACCTTATCAGGTGTTGGAACCATTCAAAAAGCTGGAGGATTGGGACAAGACCTACTCTTTAAAGTAGAAAGGGTGATTGCTAATGCTAATGTTGCCAACAACACCATCGATGCATCCCAATCTTTAGCTGGGGTATCTATCGCCGTTAACCTGCAAAGCCGAAGTTTGTCTGCTAATAACGTTCCTGGTTTGGGAACATTGTCATTTACCGCAGTTAACTTTGATAATGTCATCGGCACAAATGCAAATGACAACATTGTTGGCGATAACCAAAATAATCAATTATCCGGTAATAATGGCGATGACACACTGAATGGTGGTATAGGAAATGATACTTTAAAAGGTGGTGCAGGTGACGATAGTTACTTTGTTGACACTACTCTTGATATCATTACAGAGGCTGCGAATTCAGGCATAGATACCGTCCGGTCTTCTGTAAGCTACACATTAGGAGCCAATCTGGAGAATCTGAGACTGAGAGAAGGTGGCAACCTTACCGGGATAGGTAACAGTCTTAACAATTTTCTTTTTGGTAATACTTCTAATAACACTCTAAATGCAAGAGTAGGCGATGATACGCTAGACGGTAGTAATGGCGACGATATTCTCAATGGTGAGGACGGCAATGATAGCCTACAAGGCGGGCCGGGCAATGATATTCTCAATGGGGGATCTGGAAATGATATCCTCATCGGTACTTTTCCTGGTAGTCCGCTTCCACCTGGATTAGGGGAAATTGATAACTTGACTGGCGGGGCCGGGGCAGATAGATTTATCCTGGGGGACGCTGAAAATGTTTTCTATGACGATAACAATACTACGAATCCTGGTTTTGGAGACTTGGCTTTTATTACTGACTTCAACTCTAGCCAAGACCGAATTGAACTCAACGGCTTTTCACAGGATTACCGCTTGCAAGTTGTTGGAAGTAACACACGAATATTCTTAGACAAACTCGGAGCAGAGCAAGATGAAATCATCGGTATTGTGCAGGGGGTAGTGGGTCTCACACTTGATAGTGACAACTTCACTTTTCTATGAGCGGAAAAATACTGGATAAAGTACAAACAATACACTTGCCAGTCCTGAAGGATTAGGTTGCTTATCATCAGGCTCAAACATTAATCCTTCAGCCCAGATTGCCACAGTTCAACCAGGGGACGATTCCGATTTCGACTTTAGACTTCTTGGCATTTGTGGGGAAAAGGGGAAGGGTTAAAGGGTAAAGGTATGGAATTTTACCAAACCCAGTAACCTTTAACCTTTCTCCAACCGGAAAGCAAAAGCTACTTTTGCAAGATGTCTATTTACTATTGCTATTTGGGCATGAAAAAATAACTACTACTAGCGTACTCTCTCTCAAAGAACCTTCTAATAATGTCCGTTGTAAACCTGGTATTTTAATAAATTATCAACTGAAATAAAAGACCAATAAATAGACCAACTATTCCAGCAATCAAACCAGCACAAAAGAAATAGAAAAACAATTCAAAACTTGCTTGAATATTTTGGGTATATCTGAAATAAAATATTGCCCAAATCACTCCAAGTATTCCTAAAATAACTGTTGGAATCGTTACGATTGCTATGACAGTTTGAGTTTTCATTTATATATGTATAGTATTATGAACCGTAAAAGTTTCTAGTTAAACACATAACAGTAACGATCGGAATTCGACAAAAAATAAAAGAAATACGCACGAATAGGATCTATAAACACGTACTTATCCAGAATGGATTATGAATAAAATCTGATGAAAATCAATCCTCCCAAAACAGCTCCTAAAATAATGCCTATAATCCAGAAAATTAAAATCCAAAAGAACCAGGCGAAGCCTTCAGAGCCAATAAAGATAGAACCTGGTGCTTTTTCAGATACCCTCCAACCAACTAAATGACCAATAAAAGCACCAACTATTCCACCAAGCAATCCTCCTAAAAATGAGTAGAAAAATAACTTGAGAGTTACTTGAATATTTTGGCTATACAGTAGATAAATTATTGCCCAAAGCAATCCTATGATTGCTGAGATTAATACTGGTACTATTATATAAAAAATTAGCCCTTTCATCACTTTTTTCACGGTCTTAGCTATGGGTAAACATATAAGGTTCAGACTTAATAGTAACATGACAAAAAATATCGCCATAGGGAGCATCCCAAAGCAAGCAAAAAGAGGGAAAAAACCCAGATTATTCGCGAGTTTCTTCCTTATGTTTGCTGGGATGCTCTCTTAAGGCTAAGGTGGGCTAACAAGCCTCTGAACACTTTTACTGAAGCTTTAGAGGTGTTTATAACGGCTATATATGATCGATTTTTCGATTGGGTTGCCTGGGAAGTTATCGCTCATAATTTAACTATTATTAGCCGAGATACTCTCAAAAATAAAATAAGTAATCACGGTTTTGCTTGAAATTATTACTATCAATTAAGTTTGAGGATGATTTTTAATCATCCTATAAAATTTAGCAAGATAATATAGTTAAAACTGGCTTGGTTATATGTACCAACTAGTGATTATTAACAAATTTTTATATCTGATTTGTTCAGCAGTTTCGCACCGAGAACTAGTCTCAACTTCAGTAATGATTCTCTTGATTGTAGTATTAATTGTAACATCTTGAAGAAGGTGATATTTTCATCATCTAATTTAAAATTTCTCTGGTAGCAATTCTAATCCTGATTTTACTTATACACTAGGAGTCAGTTTTGCATAAAAACATTGTCAACTTAAGAAAGTACTAATATCAAAAGGCAGATTTAAGGATACTTTTCCTCGTGACTAGGGGAACACGGCTGCGTGTTCTCTTTTATCCGATATGAGACTCTTTACAAGCCAGTACTTATCTCCAGGAGCAACACATCTTAATTATTTCTAATTGATTAGCGTTCTAAAATTATCTTGATAATTGCAATTTTGGGTAAATGATAATCAAAACTAATCACCTTGACAAATTGAATCGTCAATAGTTGCAATCAAAACCGATGAAATCCCTCAAAAGTCCCTCATCCAGCTTTTCTAATTTTCAAGCGCCAGAACAAACTCCTCAATTGGCGTATAGACCATTTGGTGGCCAAACTCAAAAAGCATCTTTTACGCCCGTGACACAAACGGATGTAGAGAATGAAGCTGAAGAAAAGATGGAAGTAAGTGGATTGGAATTACAAGCCAAGCATCGGACGATTACGCCAGAGGGACAAGAACGGCTGACTGTATTGCAAGCCAAGATGGATCGATCTTTGAATTCTCGGCTGGAAAAAGCAACTCGATTTGGTCATAACTTTGCCAATATTCCAGTCAGAAGACCAAATACATCAACACCAATTCAAGGAAAACTGACGATTGGGGAGCCTGGAGATAAGTACGAACAGGAAGCTGACCAAACAGCACGTCAGGTGATGCAAAAAATTCATCAGCCACAGAGTGAGAAACTTCAGCGAGAAGAATTATCTGATGAAGAAGAATTGCAAATGAAACCAGAGGGCAGTATTCAGCGCGAGGAACTGCTAGAAGAAGTACAAATGAAATCTTGGGGAGAAACTCCCTCGCTGCAACGGGAGGAACTACCAGAAGAAGAATTGCAAATGAAGCCGCTTGGTACTTCATCCCAGATAATGAATGAGGTAAAATCCCCAAGCAAACCGCTTGGACATGACATTAGTCGAATATCACTGCGGCGTCCACAAACAAAACTGACAGTTAACGAGCCTGGAGACATTTATGAGCAGGAGGCTGATAGTGTCGCCCAATTGGTGATGCAGAGGATGAGCGAACCTGTGCAATCTATCCGACGGGAGGCATTACCAGAGGAAGAAGACCAATTACAAATGAAATCCCTGGCGGATTCTATTACTCCTTTGGTGCAGCGTCAGGGTGGAGGAAGGACAGCCGCAACATCTGAGCTAGAAACTTCAATCCAACAAGCACGTGGCAATGGGCAGCCGCTTGCAGATGATATCAAGCACCCAATGGAGCAAGCATTTGGGGCTGATTTTGGTAGCGTCCGGGTTCATACTGATGCTCAATCTAATCGTTTAAATGAATCTATACAAGCTCGTGCTTTTACCACAGGGCAGGATGTGTTCTTCCGTCAAGGCGAATACTCTCCTGGAAGTGATGCAGGCAAGGAATTACTGGCCCATGAGTTGACGCACGTTGTCCAGCAGAATGGCAGTGCAGTGCAGCCGAAATCTCTTCATGTATCACCAAAAGAAAATAAACTCCAGACAAAAGTGCCGACAACCTCTGCGGGGCATGGGCTAGCTATCCAACTGCGAGAGAATTTTCAAAAACCAAGTGACGAAGATAACCAAAAAAAATTAGAGTCAAAAACTGATACGGAAAACGGCGAACAACAAAATCAGCCTACAACAGAAAAACATCAAGCTATGCCTATACCCCCAGATAATGGTGGAAACGCGGCAACAGACCCACCTCCAACAAAAAAGGTTGGTGCAGCAGTAACTCAGAAACAGGTTGAGGTTGGGGGAAATCAACCAAAAGAGCTTGAGTCAAAAGATACCAAAGTTAATACAGAAAAGGTCGATTCTCAACAGCAAGCTCAAAACAAAGGAGCAGATGTAGGTAAGGTAAACGCAGATTTACTTGGAGGAAACGCAGGGAAAGCGATCGCCGGATTACCAAGAGCAAATGTAGCTAGCACCACAGTAAAATTACTTGATGCAGCTGATGGTAAAAAGGCTCCTACTTCCCCTGAAAATGACCCAGCATTTCAAGCGGTAGCTGGCATAACAAGAGAGGTTGCAGGACTTGAGAAAAAACACCCACCTGCTAATAGCAAAGCCCAAGAAGCCCAAGCGGCAGCCCAACCCCCAGGTAATGAAGTAGACAGCAAAGCGCAAGCCAATCAAGTTGGGGAGATGCAACAAGCCCCAACACCAGGATTTGATGCTGCCGCCTTCAAAGCCAAATTGATGCAGCGCATTGCTGATATGGCTCCCAAGAACTTGGAAGAGGCGGACAACTTTAAAAATAACAATAAACTGGACTCTGTTAAAAGCGATTTGAGCGGTCAGGTTAAAGAAGAACAGAAAAGCTCTCAGGGTCAATTAGAAGAAAAAACTAAAGAAAAACCTGATGCCAGTGGGATTGAGGCTAAACAAGTAACACCACTGCCCAAGAATGAGCCAGGGACACCGCCAACAGGTGTTGATGCAGATAAAGCCGCACCCAAATCTAAAGGACAAGCTGAAGTCGAGGCACCACTGCAAAATGACAGTAAAAAACTTGACCAGCAGATGAAAGAGGCGGATATTACCGAGGAGCAATTGGCAAACTCCAATGAACCGGAGTTTCAAGGCGCACTTGCAGCCAAGAAAGATGCTCAAACCAATGCCCAAGAAGCGCCGCCACAATATCGCCAACAAGAGCAAGGCATACTCGCAACCGCTCAAGCTACGGCAGAAGCTACAGCCCAGCAGCATCTCCAAGCAATGCACGGTATCCGTACTCAAAACCTAGGTCAGGTAGGGGAGCAGCAGATTGGAGCCAAGAGCAAGGATGAGCAAGCACGGGCAAAAGTTGCTGGTGATATTAATAAGATTTATGACAAGACCAAAAGCAAAGTTGAGAAAACCCTCAACGAACTAGACACTCAAGTTATACAAGCCTTTGATGCTGGTGCTGCTGACGCCAAAAAAGCCTTCGAGGATTACGTTGGCAAGCGGATGGACGATTATAAGAGCGATCGCTACAGTGGCTTTTGGGGGCCAGCAAAATGGCTGAAAGACAAATTGTTTGGTATGCCCTCAGAGGTGAACGCTTTTTATCAAGAGGGACGGCAGCTTTACATTAATCAGATGGATGGTGTGATTAACAAAGTTGTCGCCATTATCAGTAAAGGACTGACCCAAGCCAAAGCAGAAATTGCTAGTGGGAAACAGGAGATTCAGAATTATGTTCATCAACTGCCGCAAGACTTAAAAGGAGTTGGTCAACAAGCTGCCGCAGACATTGACAGCAAATTTGAAGAATTGCAACAAAGTGTTAACGATAAGCAAGATGAGCTAATTGACACCCTAGCGCAGAAATACAAAGAAAACTTGGAAGCTGTTGATGCCCGCATTGAAGAGATGAAGGCAGCAAATAAAGGTTTTATTCAAAAAGCTTTCGACTTCATCGTGGGAGTCATCAAGACGATAATTGAACTGACCAAAATGCTTTTGCAAGTGCTAGCGCGAGTTGCTGGCGTAGTTGGGCAAATCCTCAAAGATCCGATTAGTTTCTTGACTAATTTGATCCAGGCACTGAAGCAAGGCTTCCTCAACTTCATGAATAATATCGGGAAGCACCTCCAGCAAGGATTAATCGGCTGGCTGACAGGCACAATGGCAGAAACTGGTATTGAAATGCCAGAAAACTTCGACCTCAAAGGGATCTTTAGTCTAGCGATGCAGCTTTTGGGCTTCACGTATGAAGCAATTCGCGCCCAAGCTGTGAAACGATTGGGTGAAGAAAAGGTCAGTCGGTTGGAACAAACTGTTGATGTATTTCAAGTCTTAGCTAGTCAGGGTGTGGCTGGGATGTGGGAGTTTGTCCAAGAGAAGATGGGCGACCTCAACGCTTTGGTGATTGAACCCATCAAGAACTTTATTATTGAAAAAGTGATTACAGCCGGGATTGAGTGGATTCTCAGCTTGTTGACTCCGGCTTCAGCATTTATCAAAGCTGCTAAGGCGATTTATGAAATTGTCAAATTCTTTATTGAACGCGCCCAGCAGATTGCCGATTTAATTAATGCGATACTGGATGCAATTGGTGCGATCGCTAGTGGTGCGATCGATCAAGCAATCAAGGGTGTTGAAAATGCCCTAGCAAAATCTTTACCTGTAGTTATCAGTTTCCTAGCAAGTCTTTTGGGCTTAGATGGAATTGCCGGCAAGATTCAGGCAATATTCCAGAAGTTGCGGAAACCGATGGAAAAAGCAGTTGATTGGGTAATTGATAAAGGCGCGAAGGCGTTTAAGAAAGTTGGGAACAAGGTTAAGAATAGCAAGTTTGGTAAGAAGGCTGGAGAACTGAAAGATTCGGCGAAGGAAAAATATCAAGCCGGTAAGCAGTGGGTTGAGGATAAGAAAGAAGCTGGTCAGAAATGGGTTGAGAATAAGCAAAAATCCGTTAAGGATAAGTTTGACAAGTTTGGCAATAAAGTCAAAGATAAGTTTGGGTTTGGTAAAGATAAACAGAAAGGAAAGAAAGATCAAAATAGTAAAGACAATACATCACAAGATCAACGAACTCATAATATGAAAAAGAAGGATTTAGAAGCAGCTCGAAAAAAAATGCAGGGAATTATTGCCAAATCTGAGAGTACAAAACAAGTCGAACAACATTTTCCTGCTATTCAAAAAGATTTTGGACTTAAGAAGCTTGAGTGGGAAAAAATAGGCACGCCCTCGGCTAGCGTAATCATGGAAGTTAATCCCAAAGCAATCATTGATCTCTCTGGCTCCGATCTAATACTTAACGAAGGAGATACAACCCATAGTAACAAATTTAAGCAAGAGGTTACTTTTGAAACAGGTAATATTGATAGCAAATACTTGGTTGGAAAAAAGATGGAAGCTACCAAGCTAGGTCCAAATCATCCACAAGGAAGTCCTCCACTTGGGGGCGCACTAAATCTGCTAATGAAGAAGTTACAAACTAATCCTCGTTCAGGTAATCACGAAAAATATATAAAAGGCCACTTGTTAAATGATAACCTTGGTGGCCCAGGAAGCGCACAAAATCTTTATCCTATAACTGCTGATGCAAACAATAAACATGTACGACAAGTTGAAAGTATAGTTAAGGATTGGGTTAATAGTCAGGGCTATTGGGTTTATTACAAAGTTGAAGTTGCTAATGAGAAGGTTGATCTGGCAAATGGAGTCATTAATGCTGATTTAGTTTGTGAAGCAGCTAAACTTGATGTTGATGGGAAAAAATCCTTTAAAGGTGCTATCAAAACAACTATTCATTCGGAATTAGGAGAGAAGAGAAAGGATACAAAAAATGAAATTAATAAGGATGAATTTAGTGATAAAGACGGAATAAAAGACCCATTATTTGATGCTACAAAAGTAGAAGTTTCATCTACTAAAAAACGAAAACGCGGTGAGATGGAAGAAGAAGTAGAACCATCATCTTCTACTGATAGTAAAAACTTAGAAGCTTCATCTACTAAGAAACAGAAAGTTAGTGAGATTGGAGAAGAACTAGAACTGTCAGGGAAAAAATAGAAATAAAATGAAAAACCAAAATATCGTACATAAATTTCATTTAATGGTAGATTATCTGAGAAATAACCAAGCTATTAATATCGACATTGACAGTTGCGAATTTAATCCTCCGGCAACGAAGGAAGAACTAAATGCAGCCCAAATAAAGTTCAAGCTGACTCCAGCGATGATTGATTTTTATAGCAAGGCAAATGGTATTAATATTTTCTGGGAAAGAGCGGAGCAAGTAGAAATTGCTGGAGGAGGATTAGCGGCTGGATATATTGATTTGTTGCCTGTTCAGGAAGTATTTAAGGATTGGAAAAATATTATTTATTTTGATGAAAATGATCCTTGTAAGCCTTTACATCCCATAGATTTTTTCATTGGTAATGCTTGTGCAGCGCTTTATTTAAATGGATCAGATAACCCAGAAGTCTATTATTATTATCGGGGCGAAAAAATGAGACCGCTAGGTGTAGATTTTGAGGGATATTTGGAACTGTTACTGAAATCACGTGGTTTTTGGTATTGGCATCTAGCTATTGCTGGGTCTGAAGATGTTAACTCTGATGCTCCGATTACAACTGAAGAAAGAAACTTTAGAAAAATTATGCCTCAGCTTTTTGCAGACTTTGATGGATCAGATTTTCAAAGGTTGAATAAGGAATAAAATTATTAAATGACTAACTCTGCATGACTGCAAAAACAGAAAATCACCAAATAAACACCGACTTAACCCTACACGATTCCTCCCAATACCCCCTCATAGTTCGCGCGATCGCCCTATCTCTCACCAAACAAAACAACGAACTCATCGCGTGTCGTCTCACCCTCCAAATCAACCCACAACTCTACCAACGCATCGATACCACCGCTTTATTCAATCTCAAACCAGATGTGCGTAACCCTCTATCATCTGGAAAATTCCTCAGCGAACCAGACATCACCATCGAAACCAGCCTGAAACCTGA
Organism: Nostoc sp. ChiSLP03a; assembly: GCF_034531215.2. Classification (NCBI taxonomy): domain Bacteria; kingdom Bacillati; phylum Cyanobacteriota; class Cyanophyceae; order Nostocales; family Nostocaceae; genus Nostoc; species Nostoc sp. ChiSLP03a. Next base: position 50,019 of record NZ_JAVRBQ020000009.1, on the reverse strand, counting down.
TTTATTACCGCTACTAGCAGAATACGCCGTCAACATTGATGAAACTGCAAAATATATCCTGAATTTAAGCCAAGAACAACCCGATAACCAAATCCTCTTCACTGAAAGTTGGTTGGGTTTATCTGTTAAACAGCAACAAGAATCAGGCGAAATCGGCTATCGTACTTTTTGGTCTTATATTAGTCCAGAAAATATTGCTCAAACAAACGTTTCCGGTGAAGGAATTGCTGAAGGTATTGTCAACTTTTTTAAAGATTGGACTGAGGCGAATTTATCTGTAAAAACTCAGAAAGCATCTGCCAAAATGCTGGAAGGAATCGATAAATTTTTGACAGAATTAGCTGATATTAACACAGATGAGGTAACACAAAAAATAGAGGCAACTTTGCCCCCAGATTCTACAGATGGTAGTATTTTTGAAGAAATAATCAATTTTTTCCAAGCTGATTATTGGCCCTTTGTACAACTTCCAGGACAGCCAGCTTTACAAATACTGTTTCAAGGCGAAAATGGCAAATGGAATTGTTACGCTAGAGCCAGAAGCAAACAAAATCAATTCGTTTTTTACTCAATTTGTCCAGTCAACGCACCAGAAAATAAGCGGCTGGCTGTAGCAGAGTTTTTAACTAGAGCTAATTCTGGCATGATGATCGGCAATTTTGAGTTAGATTTTACCGATGGCGAAATTAGTTACAAAACTAGTATTGATGTTGAAGGTGACAGACTCAGTTTTGCACTTATTCAACGGGTGGTTTACGCCAACGTGACGATGATGGATGAATACTTGCCAGGTATTATGTCTGTGATTTATGGTAATGTGTCACCAGAAGAAGCGATCGCCAAAATTGAAAGGTAGTTAATCAGCCCTTATTCGTAATGATACCGACAAGCTAAAAAATCAATCTGAGTATTTCCCACCCGATATACAAGCCGATGTTCTAAATCAATTCGCCGCGACCAAATATCTGCATCCATATATTTTAATGGTTCTGGTTTACCAATCCCCTCAAACGGGTCTTGCATTACAGCCGTAACCAAATCTAATATTTTCGATGCTTTCTGAAAATCCTGCTTAAACCACCAAGCTAAATCTTCTTTAAATTGAGAACTAAAACCAGGACTGCGATTAACAATAACTGGTTTAATTTCAATAGGTTCAGCTTTTTTTTTCTTCTTGCTCAATCCCCAACTCCTGCTGAAGTTCTGCTAGCGTTTGAGATTGGATGTTACCTGTTTTCGACTCCTCTATTGCATCCAGTAAACGACGCGCATTAGCAGGCGATCGCAAAAGATAAACCGTCTCAAGTAAACTCAATAAATCTGATTCAGCAATCAAGGCTACATTTTCACCATCACGACGGTTGATCATATACACCTGATGATTTTCTACTACTAGCTCTAATAACTTAAAAAAGTCATTTCTCGCATCGGTTGGGGATGTGATTTTGTAAAACAACATTAGTTAATGTACATAAAGTTGTACATAAATTATAAACTATGCGGTTCGTGGGTAGTTGAATATTTGTTTTTTGCTAGTTCCTAAATAGAAGTCATAGTAACAATTGCCACTATGACTTCTGTTTGAGTATTTCTGAGTCTTGATTTAAATTTGCAACTAAACCTTTGCTTCCAAAGATTTGAGTAACTCAGTATTCACGCCTGACTCACGAGTTAGGGCAATTTTGCCAGTACGGGCGATTTCTTTCAAACCAAATTTTTGTAATACTTGGACGATCGCTACCAGTTTACCTGGATCTCCCACTACTTCTAAAGTGAGAGAATCTTCCGCCACATCCACGACTCGCGCCCGGAAAATCTGAGACAATTCGATCACTTCTGAGCGATTGCTGGTACTAGCATTCACCTTCAAAAGCATCAATTCCCGCTCGACACAAGGAGTTTCGGTAATATCCTGGACTTTTAAGACATTGACTAACTTGTACAGTTGCTTAGTGAGTTGCTCGATCACGCGATCGTCACCAGGAACAACCATTGTAATTCGGGAGACTCCTCCTTGTTCAGCAGGGCCAACAGCAAGGCTTTCAATATTAAAGCCGCGACGCGCAAATAAACCAGATATGCGGGAAAGAACACCCGCCTCATCTTCTACGAGAACTGAAAGGGTATGTTTCATCTTCGCCAACAGAGGCTAGAGCAGGAATTGAGTAACGCAGACACTAGCTAAGGGCAACGCTAGACCTACTACCGCACTAAATTTTCAGTGCGACCTCTTATTGTAAACTTAAGAGCTGCACTCATTGCATTTCCAATCGAGAAATTGTTTAGAAATCCGACTGCAAGCAAGAATTTGATTGAATGTATATCTTTTTGTTGGCAGATGCAGCATTTGTTGCAAACCTTTTATACTCAGATTTGATCGGTTTCTAATAGGAGAAAAGTTTTTATGGGTTGGCTACAAAGATTGTTTGGCATGGAAAAACCTCAAAATGCAGAAGTAAATCCGGCTCCACAGGCTATACAGCAAGCTCCTAGTAGTGATGTTGCTAGTGCTACGCAATCAATACCCCCAGAACGTCTGGGATTAAGCGGAGAATATGACCAAAGTGGTTTGGCAAAGCGGGTAGCGTTGGCATTTGATGAAGATCCCCAACTCGACGATGTTAATACCCTTTGGGTGGCTCAGACGGGTAGCACTGTAGTGTTGAAAGGTAAAGTTCCCAGTCAAGAAATTCTCAACAAAATGGTTTCTGTAGCGAGTTCTGTGAATGGTGCTACAGATGTTGACACTAACCAAGCAACGATTGGCTAGGTACTGCTGATGCGATCGCTTCCATTGCATAATATTTAGGGAATAACCAATGGTTGGCGATCGCCTGCGGCGGGCTTCGCCTACGCCATCCATCTCTCAATCCAATCTAAAATCGCTTGGTTAACTTGTTCTGGACATTCATCATGGGGACAATGCCCTACCTCTTCCAGATTTAGTAGTTCCAATTTCTCGTTATACTGGGCAAATTGGCTAGCTAGGGCTGGCGGCACAAACCGATCTTTTTGTCCCCAAATTAAAAGCATTGGAATTGTTAAGGTTGGTAATACTGTCTTGACACTGGGGCTAAAGTTAATTCCGATCGCCGCTTTGAACAAAGCACTAAATGCCCTCGCAGAACCCCGGTCTTGGGGAGGCCCTGCTAAAATTTCGATCAGTTCATCGGTAATCGCCTCTGGGTTAGCGTAGGCAAGACGTGCCCAGCGACGCAGCACCCCAGGACGGCGCACGAAGTTAAATACAGGTTTAAGTATCAACGGCGAAGCAACAACATTTTTAATTGCTGTGACAAGTGGGCGCAGCACAGGAGGAATTGCTTCTTGTTCTAATGACGGGTCGGGTAAACTCATCATCACCATACCCAGCACCATATCGGGGTGACTGGCCGCGGCGGCCATCGAAATCAGCGAACCGTTGGAATTGCCTATTAATATTGCTGGTTGACGGATAAATGTTTTCCAGAAATCGTAAACCTGCTCAACCCAGAGTTCGATGCTGTAATTAGCTGCGGCTTTTTCAGAAGCGCCAAAACCCAGCATATCTATGGCGTAAACTGTGTGATACTTACTCAACACCTCTAAATTATGTCGCCAATGACCAATAGAAGCGCCAAAGCCATGTAACAGAATTAGCGGTGTTGTATTGGGGTGACTTTGGCTAGGGCGAATGTAAGTGTAGCGGGTTTGCCAGCCACGCCAAATCCAATCTCTTTGATTACCAACTCGTTCCTGCCAGTGTACCGTAGCGATCGCACTTACCTCCGATTTATCAGCACTAAAATACCATTATAAGAATTGGGGATTGGGGATTGGGGATTGGGGATTGGGCATTGGGAAAGAGAAGGCAGGAGGCAGAAGTTCTTTAATTTTGAATTTTGAATTTTGAATTTTGAATTGATTTCTCCCCTACCCCATGCCCCATGCCCCATTCCCCATTCCCTATTTACCTAACAAATTGCGGCATAATTTCGGCAGCAGTGAATATTCCATAGATGCCGCGTTGGTGCAATTGTCTGCCCGCTTTTAGATAGCCGAAAGCAGGGCCGCAGACATTGGCTGCCATGCTGGTTTCATCTCCGAGAGTAAATGTATGGGTAGAAATTTTTCCTTCAAAGGTACGTCCTGTTACCTTTACATTGGTGCTGAGAGGCTTTTTGGGATTGCGGGTATCGACTACACCACCAACTGTAACGCGATCGCGCCCTACTATCCCGGCTACTTCTAACATCACATCATCAGCGTGTTCCATATTTTTCAAGGTCAGCACGCCATTAGTTTTATCTAATAGTGCTTCTACTTCTGCGTCAGTCATGGCCCTCGCAGCTTCTACTGTGTAACCAGGCATGTGGCCGATGTCTTCCCGGACAGTGGCGCGGTAAGCTTCCCAGTTAGCAATTCCCACCCCAAAGGTAATTTCAACTTGATGAATTTCGGCATAACTTTGGGCGGCTAAAGCTGCTGCTGCTGTTAATAGTCCAGGTGTAGCACCGCATCCTGTCATGTAGGTAATCCCGGCGGCTTGCAGTTCCTCTTTCATCGCTAGGAGTTGTTCTACAGCAGTGGTGCGTTTGATTGCATCTACTAGTACCCCACGCCAACCAGATTTGATAAATTCTTTGGCGACATTGGGAATAAAGTCATTAGGTAGGTTGGGTAAAGCCAAAAAATACCCATCTACTTCAGCTATTTCGATTAAATCCTGAATACTTTGATTTGTTAATGTACCAATTGGCTCTAAATAACCCACCGAACCTTGGGACTGATAGGTTGCAACGGATTTTTCAGTATTTAAACCTTCAGCAGCATAAGCGTAGCCTTTTTGATCTGCTGCTGCGACTAAAATCATTTCTCGTTTGCCAGCAACTACCTTGGCGGCTGCTTGTCCGAGTCCGCCAAAACCCAGTACTCCCACACGTATCGCTGGCGAAATATTTAGAGAATTTTTGATTTGTTCAGAATTCATAGTCAATTCGTTAAGTTGAATCCAAAGCCTTGATTATTAGGCATCTCAGCTTCCGGGTGTTAACTGGTGGCTGATGGCTGATAACTCAAAGCTATAGAGATTAATTATGATTCATTATCCTGGGTTCTTTGGCTGGATATTGCAGATATTTATCTACTAGCGATCGCTTTTGAGTTTTTTGACTGGGAATATACCAGATTTAAACCAATGGGCGCAACTGGCAACCCTTGAAGAAGAATTCAGTCCTTCTGAATTCAGGAGTCAGAATTGAGACGCGGAAGTAACGGATGCTGAAACTGGCGATTCCTTTGGTAGAAGTATTTCCTGTCTCCCAAACAACCAGATAAATTTTATGTAGTAAAGTTAACTTAAAATCAAAATAACTTGTCTTCAGGAGATTGACTTTCATGACATATATCTCCCCAAAAGCTCTCACATTATCTATAAGCGATCAGAAGTTTGCCTGTTAGTAGTAATTTTAACGCTCATAAATTTCTAATGGTAAATTGTCTGGGTCTTTAAAAAAAGTATATTTTTTACCTGTAATTTCATCAACTCTGATATTTTCTACTTCTAAACCTTTTGATTTTAAATAAAAAACAGTTTCCTCTACATCATCAACTTGAAAAGCAAGATGTCTTAAACCGCAAGACTCTGGTTTACTAGGTCGTTCTGGAGGATTTGGAAAAGAAAATAGTTCGATTTGAGTATTTTCTGCAACTTTTAAATCTAATTTATCAGAATTTCTGGCGGCGCGAAAAGTCTCTTGAATAATTTGAAAGCCTAAAGTTTCGACATAAAATGCTTTGGAGCGCTCGTAGTCAGAACAAATAATAGCTACATGATGAATGCCAGTGGTTTTCATGTGTACTTCTCAGAGGTTGTTTGAAAAGTGGTTGGCTGTGATTTTAGGCACTAACCGATTAGACTTCTTGCATAAATGGTAAACAAAAGCGTGATAAGTAGTCTGCGACATGTAAAAACTGACTTTTGCAAGAGGTCTATTCTTCCTAAAAGACATCATTCATTTATTCTTCTGCAAGCAAATAATCCAAACTCATGGTAAACTCTCAGCCAAATACCATCTTCCAGTTTTTTTCGTTCTTTATCAAGAGCGCGGTAACTATATCTATACTTGGTACAATGGTTATTCCAGCAGCTTATGCAATAAACCAGCCAAAACCAGGTATCTCAATCCCGCGAACACCAGATATCCAAATCAAATTTAGTAACAGTAAATTTCAAAGACCTACACTATTAGGCGAAGCAGTCAAACAAGGTCGATTTGACCTAATTGTTACTAATAACGGCACGAGAGTTTTTCAAGGAGCTTTAAATCTCAACATATACGTGTCTCCGGATTCAATCCTCGACAAAAACCCTCTCAATACCCCTAGAGTCATCACTTCAGTAGCGATTTTGGGAACCACATCAAATTCCCCTTTGGTGGGCACAGATGAACTACTCGGAACTCAAAGCCTTCCAAGTGTTAGCTTGTCTCCTGGTGAATCCCAAACTGTTACCGTAGACTTTACTAGCTTTAATGACTTTACTCGCTCTAACTTCCGTAGTCCAAGTGTTGTAGCACCTGGAGCCTACCAGCTGATTGCTGAGGTTGACACCACCATCCCCCAAGCGACTACAAACGGTAAAGTAGTCAGTCAGTTGGTTAATGCTGGTGATCCTGTAATTGTTTGGAATGCAACGCTTCTGAATTCCATCCTTGTCTCAGGAATTTCCCGTGATGCAAATGGCGTTCTTACAGCCAGAGGTGGAACTGCACCCCCAATAGGAGCACGCAATCAGGCGATCATTCACTTAGCAGTTTATGATGCTGTAAACGCGATTAACCGGATCGGTCGGTCTTACGCTGTGAGAATAAGCCCCTCTGATCCTCGGCTTACGGGCGGTGCGTCAGCACCAGCAGCAGCAGTCCAAGCAGCATATACAACACTACTTAATCTATTCACAACTTCAACACCCCAAGATTCAGCACAAACTCAAGCAGCTAAAACAGCTATAAGAACTCTACTAGACGAACAGCTAAGAACGTCTTTGGCAGCAATACCGAACGGTACGGCTAAGAGCAACGGTAGGTCTATAGGAAAAGAAGTTGCTAGTATTATCCTAGCCTTGCGGAGAAACGATGGTTCGGCTCAGGCGCAGATACCTTACACGGGAGGAAATAGCGCAGGCGAATGGCGACCAACTTTCCCCGATTTTACACCTGGATTATTGCCAGGGTGGGGATCAGTTCTTCCCTTTTCACCTGATATACCCGATCGCGATCCAGCAAATCCTAGAGCTCGCCTGCTACAGTTCGGACTGTCTGGTCCAGTACTATTTGGTAGCCAACAGTTCGCAGACCAAGAGAATCTTATCCGGCAGGTAGGAGCCTTCTCGAACACTAGCGTTACTACAATTACTCGCACTTCTAACCAAACGAAAAATGCTATCTTCTGGGCACTCGATCGCCCAAATACCTTCAGACCTCCCGGTCAGTGGAACCAGTTTGCAGAACAAATCTCTTTGAATAGGAGCAATAATCTATCTCAGAACGCCCTCTTGTTTGCTCAGTTAAACCTTGCACAAGCTGATGTGGGTATTTTGACGTGGGATTCTAAGTATTTTTACAATCAATTGCGACCAATTCAAGCAATCCGCCAAGACAATAGCCTTGACGTGTCAGCAGGAGTAGTTCGTGATGTGAACTGGCTACCCCTGCTATCGTATCATCAGCCTGAAAACTTCTTTAATACTCCTTTAACCCCACCGTTCCCAGACTACAACTCAGGACACGCTGCATTTGGTTCGGCAGCAGGTCAAGTATTGATTAACTTCTTCGGGGACAACACACCTTTCACAGTTCCTTCGCAAGACTTACCAGGCCAGGCTTTGACGTACAATACCATTTCCGAGGCAATAGAGGACAATGCCGCAAGCCGTATTTTCGGCGGGGTTCATATCCCATCCTCTGGAGTAACTCAGATACCAGTAACAAGCAAAACACCTACAACCCAAGACGCTATAACCATAAATGGTAAAGTAATACGCAATACTATCACTACTTCTGAAGGTACTTTTGCTATAGATGCCGCAAAAGATCCCGATATCCAATTAGGTACACAAGTGGGTAACAGCGTAATTAAATCGTTCGCTCTTGAAGTAAATGAGACAATAGACCAACCTTTGATTTTGATAGACCAATCTTCGCTAAAGGAATCTTTGATAACTGAACCTTTGTTAACTGAACCTTCGTTATAGCAACGCACTAGCTACTATACAAGGGAAGGGGAGTAAGACTCAAACCCCTTTCCTTGTAAGAGCTACTGTGTACACACAAGTATTTTCAAGTTGCTGCGTAACGTCGGGTGGGTTAATTTTTGCATCGTCCTACTTGAGCGATCGCATCATTGAACTACCTAACCGCTATGAAACTGTTGCTTGCTCAGGGATTACCACTCTCTGCGGCAGCATTGCTACGTTTCGTATCCGTCGTTTACCATTGTTGCCTGTATCTAACCTTTCGCATATTTAACTAAAATTTATATTTAATTAGCAAAAAGGCTTATTGCTTTCTCAAAACTTCATATTTAATAAGCGAAAAGGCATATTGCTTTCTCAAAATGACATTTTACTTTCTCAAAAGCAGCTTTTACTTTCTCATTTTAGTGTTTTCCGCAAGCAAAATCAGCTTTTACTTTCTCAAAAGCAGCTTTTACTTTCTCATTTTAGTGTTTTCCGCAAGCAAAACAAGCTTTTACTTTCTCATTTTGGTGTTTTCCGCAAGTAAAATCAGCTTTTACTTTTTCAAACCCCAGTTTACTTATTTATTTAAGTAATTTACGCATTCATTTTGGTATATCGTTAAGCCACTAGCTTGCGATGCCTGTGGCGGAGGTAGCGATCGCTTCATTCAGCAAAAATCCTTCAAATGCTGCTTAATATATTAATTTAATACCTAGATATTACTATTATCACGTAGTTATATTTAATTTTTCAGCCCATTCACTTTATGTTGGAAAAACTGAAGCATCTGCGACAGCATACTTGTGCCAAATAGCTTCGATTTCATACCCATTAGGCTTTGGTGACTGCATTTTTCTTTCCATGACTTCTGCCATTCCTAGCATCATGCAAGTAAGGCTTGGCCATTCCATAGAAATTACTAAATCTTCCCATAAAAAGAGTATTGGTGATGTTTCCTGTTGTTTTTCATTACCAACTACAACGTATAAGCCATTCTCCGGGCTAGAAATAGGAAACAAGCGTGAAGAAAAATTATTGTTATTCAGGAGAGAAACTAGAATTTTTTGCTGGCAATCATTTGTCTTTCCTGATAGCTGTAATTTGTGTTCGTTCTTCTTTAACCAAGAGGCTATAGAGCAATATGTATTAATTGCTTCTCCTAACGGGAAAAAAACGTCATCTTCCAATGGAAATTGAAATGGAAAATAACTGTCGAAGGAATCCCAATTTTTGTTGTGGTTGACACCAATAGGCAAACAACTATTACCCCTTTGGTATAGTTCACAAAGTTCTAATGGTAAATTAAACGGATAATTTTGAGTAAGTTCCTGGATCTGCTCAAAACTTAATCTTGGAGGATAATCTGGATTATAACTGCCGCAAACACTCCAATCTTCAAGACAGCCTATATAACCACTTTGTTCTGCAAGGATTGCAATCTTATCAATAACAGAGTTTATTGTTGACATTCTACACTTCCAAACAAAATCAATTTTTACTATTCTTGTAAAACGGTTTTAGATACAATCCTAGTTTTCTTGAGGTCAGCTTCGGAAAGTTCTTCCCCAGCTTGCAAGCGAGTGGCAGAAGTTTGCAATACTGTCGCTGCACCTTAATGCGATGATCTGGGTTGCGAATGATGTCTCGGCAGTCAATATGGAGTTTTGGGTCGTCAAAGAGCCACCACAGCAGGATATGGGTGTCGATGAGGAAGCTCATTCCCATTGCTGGAGTTCATCTTCTGGTAGTGGTTCAAAGAAAGCATCGCCGAGTTTTCCTTTTAATAAACCAGGGGTGCGCGGTTCGACTTCGCTCACCGCAAGAGGTTGTGTACGTTCTTGACTTAAACCTAGCCGAAAGTAGTGAATTAGGTCATAAAGTTCTGCTAGTTTGTCTTCAGGGATGTCTTGCAATTCTTGGACAATCTTTTGGATCAGCATAAGTCAAACTCTTCGTTGGTTGTTAATCAATAAGTTAACGTGAATTCAACGGCTTATATAGTGTCCGCAAAATTCGCTCAATCAAAAAGACCTCTCCCTGATTTTACTTGGCAAAATCGTCCCTCTCCGAGTCAAAGAGGGACAGCCTTGAACTAAAGTTCAAGGCAGGGAGAGGTTTATCGAACTCAGGTTAAATTAGGAATATGCTATTACTTTGTTGCTCAATTGAGGAATAAAATATTTTTTCTCGCTTTGCGCCTCGACGCGAAACTTTCATACCGTTAATCAGTAACGTTGAATTTTTACTATTCTTGTAAAACGGTTTTAGATACAATCCTAGTTTTCTTCAAGTCAGCTTCGGAAAGTTTTTCCCCAGCTTGCAAGCGAGTAGCAGAAGTTTGCAACACTGTTGCTGCACCTTTATCTCCGATTTGTAAAGCGGTTTTAGCAGCTGTTTGCAACATCGTTGCTGCACCAGTGCGATCGCCTTGTTGCAATTTCGCCTCGGCTAACTGGGTTTGGCGATACTTTGCTAATGCTAAAATAGAATGTTGCACCTGCGGATTAGATGTCGGTTGATACGCCCGCACTACATCTGCGTACACTGGCATCAAGGGCGAAAGTAAGCCTTGTTCGTTAACCAATGGGTCATCATAACGAATTTGCAGATGCGCGATCGCTTGTTTCCCTTCTGGCAATTGTCCCAGATAAATGTTAGCCAAAACTACCCGTTCTACATCTTGCATCAAATCTCCCAAACGCACAGCAAAGCCACCGTCAGCTTCAGTTTCCACTGGTAACTCGATTGTGTCTGGGGCAACTTGAGCAATGGGTTTCAATTCTGCTAGTCGGACATTGGGCACTAAAGATAACAGCAAGTAAGCATTAGTTAGCCCAATCGATTGAATCCGTCCAAACAGTCGGCTAAATTGCTCCACAGCTTGTTCGGGACGTTCAATATAAGCTAAAGTACCACCACCGACATCAGCAATGTTTTCTAGCATATCTTGATTCCAGCTATTGCCAAATCCGAAAGTGTTGATAGTTAGGTTCAGCTTGGCAGCCTTTTGCGCCAGTTTCAGACAGCGCTTATTGTCATCTCGCCCTATATCCCACTTCCAAATCCGCAAACCGCTTTCACCATGTCCATCCGTCAGTAGAAACGCCTGAGAAACAGCGCCTCTTGTGCCCTTCATCAGTTCTGTAATTCCCAATTCCAAACCATCAGCGATCGCAGTACCGCCGCTAGCGGTCAGTTTGCTTTTGATTTGAGATTTGATGCTTTCGGGGTCTTCAATCGCTTGGTTAGGGATAATGACTTCCGCAGTGCCAGAAAAAGCTACAACCGAGATGCGATCGCCTACTTTCAACCGATCGATTAAACCTTCCACCGCCTGGATCGCCATTTTAATTGGATGTCCATGCATGGAACCACTTTTATCCAAAATCAAGCAGAGATTAAGGGGAAGATTTCGATCGGACTCACCAGCGATTGCCGAAATTGTAATTGCCAATTGACGTTGGCTACTTGTTTGAGCCAGATCAACATTATTGTCATTTAACGCCGAGAGCAATTTAACTTTCATCTAAACCTGAGTTTACTGGGGAGGAGTATCTTGCAAAACTGTTTTGGAGACAATTCTGGTTTTCTTGCGATCGCTTTCGGATAAATCTTGTCCAGATTGTAGCTGGGTGGCAGAAGTTTGCAACACCGTCGCTGCACTAGTATCTCCCATTTGCAAGGCAGTTTTCGCAGCCGTTTGTAACATTGTCGCCGCACCAGAGCGATCGCCCTGTTGTAATTTCGTCTCGGCTAACTGGGTTTGGCGATACTTCGCTAATGCCAAAATAGACTGTTGCACCTGGGGATTCGGGTCTGCTTGGTAATTTTTGACTACATGGGCATAAACTGGGATATTTGGTGTAACTAAACCTACTTTGTTGGCGGCTGGATCGTCGTAGCGGACTTGCACATTAGCGATCGCTTGTTCACCTGTTGGCAATTGTCCCAAATAAATATTAGCTAAGATTACTCGTTCTGCATCTTTCATTAAATCTCCCAACCGCACAGCGAAACGTCCATCAGCTTCTTGTTGCAGTGGTAACTCGATTGTGTCTGGGGAAACTTGGGCGATGGGTTTAAGTTCCGCTAACCGGACATTGGGCATCAGGGAGAATAATAGATAAGCATTAGTCAATCCCACAGTTTGAACGCGGCTGAACAGGCGATTAAACTCTTCGGCTGCCTGTTCGGGTTTTTGAATATAAGATAAAGTACCTAAGCCAGCATCGGCAATTTTTTCTAAAACATCTTGGTTCCAGTTGTCACCAAATCCCAAAGTATTTAAAGTTAAATTATAGCTAGCAGCCAATTGAGCAAATTTCAAACAGCGATTGTTATCACCGTGTTCATTTTCCCCGTCGGTTAATAAAAAAGCTTGGGAAACAGTATCTTTTTTGCCCTTCGCCAACTCCTCAATCCCCAAACGCAACCCTTCATCAATCGCAGTTCCCCCATCGGCGGCGAGGCGATTGATTTGCTGTTTGATTTTCTCTGGATTTTCGACACTTTGATTGGATACTAAGACTTTGGCACGGTGATCGAAAACTACCACACTGAGACGATCGCCAGGGTTGAGTCTATCTACCAGACGATTCGCGGCTTTTTTCACCGTTTCTAGCGATCGCCCATTCATCGAACCACTATGATCGAGAATTAAACACAAATTCAGGGGTACATGGCGGTCTTGAGTCTCTGCGATCGCCGAAATCGAAATTCCCAACTGACGTTGACTGTTCAGTTGATTTGCGTCCAAATTACCATCATTCAAGGCAGGCTGCAAATTAACCTTCATAACTCAGAGTCCCTATTCAGGATATACATATAAAAAAATAACTTCAAAGCACTACTTTAGCTCTACGGAAAACTTATCCAACATAAATACACTAATATAATCAGAATATCTTAGAAGCCAAGCATTGGCAGATGCGAAGCCACCTTCAGCATTAGGGAGAAATCCGCACCTTGAGGGACGCGTGCATCGCGCTAGGATGTATTACAGTTAACGGCATAGTTTCAGGCGATCAGTTGCTATGGACATTTCCCCAATTAAGGCTGTTCAAGCCCCATATTACGGCGATAACTTTTACCGAACACCACCGCCAGATTTACCTTCCCTTTTATTGAAGGAGCGAATCGTCTATATTGGGATGCCACTGGTGCCTGCTGTTACGGAATTAATCGTGGCCCAATTGCTGTTCTTGCAATCCGACGACCCCGAAAAACCGATTAAAATCTATATCAACTCCACCGGCACTTCCGGTTACAGTGGCGAACCCATTGGCTTTGAAACCGAAGCCTTCGCCATCTATGACACCATGAAATATATCAAGCCTCCTATCCACACCATCTGCGTCGGTTCCGCGATGGGAATGTCAGCGATGCTACTCAGTGCTGGTACAAAAGGTTGTCGCGCTAGTTTGCCTCATTCCTCGATTATCCTGCATCAGCCCAAGAGCTACGCCCAAGGTCAAGCAACGGATATTCAAATTCGCGCCAGGGAAGTTTTGGTAAATAAAGGGGCCTTAGTTGATATCTTACATCGCACCACTGGACAGGCTCCAGAAAAAATTACTAAAGACATGGATCGCTTGTTATATTTAACACCCTACGAAGCGAAGGAATACGGTTTAATTGACCGAGTTTTTGAGAAAGAAGAACTCGCCAATCCTCCACTTCCTGCCAGTGTCCTTTAATTTATCTTTTGTCCTTTGTCATTTGTCCTTTGTTAATAACCAAAAATTATTAATGTTAACGACCAATTGACCAATGACCAATGACTAATGACTGACTAATTAAAAACGGAGTAAATTATGCCTATAGGCGTTCCTAAAGTTCCTTACCGGATGCCCGGTGGACAATATACAGATTGGATTAGCATCTACGATCGCCTTTACCGAGAACGGATTATATTCTTGGGGCGTGATATTGATGATGAAATTGCCAATCAAATTATCGCTGTAATGCTGTATCTGGACTCAGACGATCCAGGTAAAGACATTTATTTATACATCAATTCCCCCGGTGGAATGGTTACATCTGGCATGGCTATTTTTGACACCATGCAACATATTAAATCAGATGTAGTAACTATTTGCGTGGGATTAGCTGCTTCAATGGGGTCTTTCCTGCTGGCTGCTGGCACCAAAGGCAAACGCCTAGCATTGCCTCACTCACGGATTATGATTCACCAGCCTTCAGGTGGAACCCGTGGACAAGCAACCGATATCGAAATTGAAGCTAGAGAGATTCTGCGGATTCGTCACCAGCTCAATGGCATTTATGCCGATAAAACAGGTCAGACCATAGAAAAAATTGAAAAAGATATGGATCGTGACTTTTTCATGTCTGCCGAAGAGGCAAAAGAATACGGTTTAATTGACCGCGTGATTGAAGAACGAACCTCTGTAGTAGCTGGTTAGTAGGGGGCAGGGGGCAGGGAGCAGAGGAGCAGAGGAGCAGGGGAGCAGAGGAACAAGGAAGAATAATTAATTCCCCAATGCCCAATGCCCAATGCCCAATGCCCTTTTATGAACAAACTGTCAACATTGAACTTTAAAATAGAAAATTAGCCCTTATCATTAATAGTCCGGGCTTGAAGCTGATACTGACAGATAATAGCCAATAGCTAAATATTCGATAGCTGATAGCTCAAGATGGATCTTGGAGATTGCTACCGTTTACTAGGTTTAAGATCGGGAGCTTCTTTTGCTGACATCAAAGCGTCTTACCGACGACTGGCGCAGCAATATCATCCCGATATCAACCCAGATGACAACAAAGCCAAAGATAAGTTTATTGCCTTGACAGAAGCGTACAAACTCCTGATGACAGTGGTACTACCAGAGGAAACTGTGGCACATTCAACTCAGGTATCAACATCTGGTGGGCGTGATGACGCGAAGGCGACGCATAGGCAGAAAACACCAGTAACAACGGTGACAAGTCAAGAATCAGGGAAACCAAAGCCGCCTAATCTGTTGGAAATAGAAGAACGGCTGAAGTGGAAGACTTATGAGCAATTGCAGCGATTTTTGCAAGAAAAACGATTTCCGCAAGCGATCGCCCTGGCGGAAGCTTTAGCAGATCGTTTGTCAACAGATGCAGAAGTCCGTCAATGGTTAGCGATCGCCTATCAAATTTGGGGACGGGCGCTAATTTCCGAAAAACAATTACTCAAAGCCAGAATTTATCTCAAAAAAGCTTTGAAAACAGACCCTCATAATAAAAGTCTCTGGTATGAAGTCCAGCGTGATTTCCAGCGCTTGGAGCAAATTTTTTAAAGATTCAAAATTAGCCCTTTCAAACTAGGTAAGATTTTTGGACAATAATTCTTCTTACTTCTGTGTTATCTGCGACTAATGCAGTTAAATAAATTCCCAAAAAATGCTGACTCACCTTGAAAGGGCTAGTTCTGAGTATAAAACTTTTACCAAAAACCTTGATTTTAGGATTTTATTAGAAAATAAACGCTTTAATTATCACTTTATTTACAGTTAAAAAATACGCTCTTATTTTTTCTTTGTTCAAAGTAATTAAAGAGGATTAATTACTTTAGATTTTTGTTACATACTTAGAAATTTTTCTGCCTACTTACTATAAACAGTTAATCTAGTAAATAAATATAAAATTAAATTTGGAAACCACTCATGGGGATCAAAACAATCACCAGGGTTTTCGGCCTATTCATCTCCACATCGCTAGCGTTTGCGACCGCCGCTGAGGCTGCGCCGTTCAACAGTCCGGGCTATCCAAGCTACCCTTATGAAGGTCGCTACTCGGAGTCCACGCCCTGCCGTTACAACCTCCAGCAGAGCAAGAAGGCAACCTGGGCTGGAAGCAACATAACACTGAAGTACTTCTACAGCGGCCAATGCGGTTCATTCGCACGAA
This sequence comes from Nostoc sp. ChiSLP03a, assembly GCF_034531215.2. NCBI lineage: Bacteria > Bacillati > Cyanobacteriota > Cyanophyceae > Nostocales > Nostocaceae > Nostoc > Nostoc sp. ChiSLP03a. The sequence continues at coordinate 33,908 of NZ_JAVRBQ020000009.1, read as the reverse complement.
TCGACAACGCGCCGCCTTACTGCAAGGTCTACCTCGATCGCACCCGGAGCAGTAACCCCAACCCCAGCAGCTGGGACTATGTTGGTGAGACCGTCGATCCGGGCATTAACTTTGCCTACACGAAGGTCGGCAATAACCTCAGTGGCCGCCTCTCTCGCGCGGCCCTAGTCTGCGGTACCGGAACCGTTGTTACCCGCACTAACTGGTACTAAGCGTGACTTTTCACAGAATGTGGAAAAGAAAGAGCGGTTCGCTAATTGTTACGGCTCGTAAGGAAAAAAAGTCTGACCAGAGATTTCCTTATATCGGACTATCCACAAAATCTAAAATTGGTACGATCATCGCTGCCATCCACGTAGCACTGCTCCCAAGGTAGCGATTCCCTCGACAATCTTTTTAGTTGGTTGAAAGCTAAAAGCTAACCTGATGGCATCATCCCCCTGTCCATTGGCGTAGCAGCGAGTTCCTGGGAGAAAGCTGATACCGTGTTCATTGGCAGCAGTTAGGAGTGCTTCGGCGCTGATGTCTGACGGCAATTTACACCATACAAAAAAGCCACCACCTGGTCGCAAAGCAACTATATCACTGGGAAACTCTTGAGCGATCGCTTCTAACAACAAATTACACTTATGTTTGTAGCAGGCGATTAGCTCTTGAATGTGAAAATCTAGTTTGCCTGTAGCACAGTAGCGACCAACTACATGGCTGACAAACGGCCCCACAGGCCCTTCACTTTTGAACATTGCCAACCGCTCAATAATTGCTGGATCGCCACAAGCCCAGCCTAGCCGGATACCAGGCGCAATGATTTTCGAGAAGGTATTCACGTATAACACCCACCCCTCCTTGTCAAGGCTTGCTAAGGATGGCACAGCTTCGCCTTGGAAGCGCAAATCGCTATAGGCATCGTCTTCTACCACCAATACGCCATACTCAGCCGCTAACGCTACCAGTTTTTGGCGACGAGATAACGGCATAGTAGAGCCTGTGGGATTATGAAAAGTAGGGATAGTGTAAATAAACCTGGGTCGAATCCCCCGTTTTTTCAAGTCGCTTAAAGTTTCTTCTAACGCATCTACATCCATTCCCATCTCATCTACAGGAATAGTAATCAGGCGGGCGCCAGCCTGGACAAATCTATTAACTACTTCCAAGAAGGTTGGTCCTTCTACAATTACCACATCACCAGGTTCGAGAAACACATCTGGTAGCAAGCCCAAAATCTGACTGGAACCGTAGCCAATAATCACGCGATCGCGATCGGCAGGGATTCCTTGAGCCTGCAAGCGGAGGATTATTTGTTCGTAAAGTTGGGCTGAAGGTGGCCCGTAATTGAGAGCGAGCGGAGCTTCTTCTGCCAGTACAGCAGCACTTGCAGCAGACAAATCAGCATGAGGAAAGAGAATTGGGTCAGCCAGACCATAGGCAAAGCTGACGGTGATGATTTTGGTTAACTCAGTGCCGTAAGTTGGTGGTGTCAGATTTCTAGCTCTTTTGGCGAACAAATCAGCAATTTGGTAAGCAGAAGTGGTAGAAGCCATAAGCGATTAAAAATTGAGAGTCAGAATATAGAACACACACAAAGGCAATTAGCAAAAAGTCATACGTATGTATTCTTTCTTATAACATCTTGACAAGTATCGTAAAAATTGATTACTAGAACAAAATTACTATGATGAAATTAATTAACTTCAAGTGGCAGCAGCTAATTCTAAGCTTAGGCTGCCTACTACTAATTATTGCCTGTCAAAGTTTATATCCCACTACTAACCCAGATGTTAAAATTCTCAAGGTGGCCACAGACCCCACCTTTGTCCCTTTTGAATTTCAAACAGCTGACGGTAAGTTAAAAGGTTTTGATATTGATTTGATGAATGCGTTGGCGTCGCCCGCCGCAGGCATCGCTAAAGTAGCAGATTTTACAATCCAGTTTGAAAGTCTGCCCTTTGATGGCACGATCTCGACTTTAGAAGCTAAAAGAGTTGATGCCGCAATTAGCGGAATCACGATTACCGCCGAACGCCTGAAAACAATTGCTTTTTCACGACCTTATTTTAAAGCTGGACTTGCGATCGCTGTCCGCGAAGACAATCAAAATATTAAAGACTTGAAAAGTCTCAAAGGTAAAAAAATTGCTGTCCAAATTGGTTCCACTGGGGCAGATTTTGCCAAAACCATCACCAACGCCAAAATTAGTACTTTTAATTCTGGGCCAGAATTTTTCCAAGACTTACTCAATGGCAACGTTGATGCCGTGGTTAGCGATGCTTTCGCTACTTTGTATGCTATTAAAAATGGCAAACTCAAAGGCATTAGAGTTGTTGCGGATTTGCTCACCCAAGAATACTACGGGATTGCTACGCCCAAGGATTCACCACATTTGGATGCAATTAACAAAGGTTTAGCAACTTTGTTATCCAATGGCACTTACAAGCAAATTTATCAAAAATGGTTTGACGCTGAACCTCCACAATTGCCAGACTCTTGATAATTGGGCATTGGGCATTGGGCATGGGGAAACGGAAAGGGGAAGGGGAAAAGGGGAAAGATTAAATTTATTCCTTTTCCCTTTAACCTTTAACCTTTTCCCCTGCCCCTCTGCTCCCCTGCCCCCCTGCTTCTTCCCCATTCCCCATTTCCAAGGAATTAGCTGCCAATATATGAAATATTTATCTAATATGCGTCACAATTAATACTGCCACCAAAATTCATTGATCAACTACAATCTACTGTAGTCAGGGACAGCCAATTGTGGCACCTTGGATGTTAGTGGCTAGAAGCACCTTGGAACGAATGGGAATAAAGGAACTTCCACTATGCTGATTTGCCCTCAGTGTAAATTTGAAAACCCCAATAGCAACAAATTCTGTCAAAACTGTGGCACGTCCCTGACTCACAAGATTTGTCCTGAATGCGGTACTGATGATGTACTTGTGAATGTATTACGTTGTCATAACTGCGACACAGAATGTGGAACAGTGTTTTGGGCAATTATTGTTAAAGAAAAGACTGGGGAAGCTTTGAGAGGAGAAGGGGATGTCCAAGATGTGGGAGGTGAGGGAGATGAACGAGCAATACCCTCCTCATCTTCTGTATCTCCTAGTTCTCAAATTACATTAGGCTCCTATTTAGACTCCCAAGAACGCTATCAATTATTAGATGCCCTACCTGCTCAAACGGAAACTGCCATTATTACTGATGTGGGTGTGAGAGTTCTAGACTGCCAGCCGTATCAAATATCACCGATTGAGGCAATCCTAGAAAATCAGGAATCAGATTTGCTCACACCATCAGTGGAAGCGAATGAGATTCCTCGCCTTGCTAAACTTTATATTGCTTTACAATCCCAAGGTGAGCGGGGGATACCGTCGATTCACGACGCATGGCAGCAAGGTGATATACAGGTATTAATAATCGAAAACCGCTCGGATTGGCAGTATTTACTCGACCTGTGGCAAGAAGAAACAACCAGTTCGTTAAAAATTTTACACTGGTGTTATGAAATGACCCACCTTTGGGCAGTCTTAGAACCAGTAAATTGTCGTCAAAGCCTTTTAGATTTGTCGAATTTGCGATTGGATGAAGACCAAACGTTGGCACTACAAAGGTTGTATTTGGAATCGCCGAATTCTCAACCCGCCACGGAGTCGTTAGAAGATGCTCCTCGCCAAACATCTGCCATTCCAGAGGAGCCGTTAACTATCCAAGCTTTGGGAAGGGTTTGGCAAGCACTATTTAGACAATCGCAACGAACTCAATTTGGCTCTGTAGTCCAAATGTTGGGGGATTTAGAGATAGGTAAGATTCAGACGATCGCTCAATTGCGATCGCGTTTGGAGGAAATTTCTGTTGAACTGGAAGCATTAGGAAGCGCAACTTTGCCCCCAATAAAGGAGAACAATACTGCTGTGTCCACTACCCCGCAATCAGATGAGTTAGAAGATATCATTAGCAAAACTGATGATATGGCAACTGTGGTGCTGGCGATGCAGTTAAGTAGCTTAGAAGATGCAGGACGCACAGATGTGGGGCGTCAACGTCATCATAACGAGGACTGCTTTGGCATTGAAACCAAAATTCAGAAACTGGAGTTCCCTAAAAGTCGAGTTCTAGAAGGGCATGGTTTGTATATTCTTTGTGATGGTATGGGTGGACACGCTGGCGGCGAGATAGCCAGTGAGTTAGCAGTCAACACCCTAAGGGAATACTTTCAAGAACACTGGATTGCCAACCAGCTGCCAACAGAAGATAGCATTCGTGAGGCAGTGTTTTTAGCTAATGAGGCAATTTACAAGCTCAATCAACAAGATGCCCGTTCTGGAGTTGGGCGTATGGGTACAACTTTAGTAATGCTTTTAATTCAAGATACTCAAGCAGCAGTTGCTCATGTCGGAGATAGCCGTCTCTATCGCCTGACGCGCAAACAGGGACTAGAACAAGTCACAGTAGATCACGAAGTTGGGCAACGGGAAATAAACCGAGGAGTAGAAGCAAGCATCGCTTACGCCCGTCCAGATGCCTACCAACTCACCCAAGCCTTGGGGCCTCGTGATGAAAACTCGATTAATCCCGACGTTGGCTTTTTCGACATCAACGAAGACACTCTTCTGCTGTTGGCATCAGACGGTCTATCAGATAATGATTTACTAGAAACCCATTGGCAGACGCACTTAGAACCCTTACTTAGTTCTGGTGCTAACTTAGAACGGGGGGTTACAGAATTAATTGATTTGGCAAATCAACACAACGGTCACGACAATATTACTGGTATACTTATTCGGGCAAAAGTACGCCCAAATCTAGAAAGTTGAAATTAAGGGACTGGGGACTGGGGACTGGGAACTGTGAAATAATTTTTCTACTCCCCAATCCCCAATACCCAATCTCCATTACCCCTTATCCCCTTCTTGGGACCCCACCTTCCCCAATCCCTAATCCATTTACCTTGTAGGTTGTATTGTGGTTAGTCTGACCCTGTTAGAACCGCAACAGAAAACGCCCCTCCAGCAGTGGAGCTTTGAGAACTCCTCCATAATTCGGATTGGTCGAGCGGCAGATAATCACGTTGTTTTAACTGATAGTTTAGTTTCCCGGCATCATCTAGAACTGAGAAAAGTCGGTGACGCTAGCAATGGCGATGCTTGGCAGCTGATTAGTAAAGGTACAAATGGGACTTTTCTCAACGGTATCCTTGTACTTCAGAGTCCGTTACCAGATAATTCCCTTTTGCAATTGGCACAGGGAGGCCCAATATTGCAATTCCAAATTCAGCAGGTAACAGTACTGGAAACTGGTTTGCGATCGCACGAACAAATACAAGGTACAGAAGAAAACGCCGCTGAGACGCTTTACTCAGCAAGGAATCTGGCAAATTTATCTTCCACTTGCACGCACGAAGGCAATTCTCCAAACAATTTGTTTTGCATCCACTGCGGTCAACCTCTCTCAGTCCAACAGAGAATTCGCCATTATCAGGTGTTGCGAACTCTCGGACAAGGAGGTATGGGTACTACCTATCTGGCTTGGGATGAGGCTGGTCTGATTGCGGGTGTGCCACAACTGCTGGTGTTGAAGCAAATGAATGCTGATATGCTAAAAATTGTCAAAGCTCAAGAGTTATTTGAGCGAGAGGCGCACACTCTCAAATCCCTTAACCATCCTGGAATTCCCAAGTATTATGACTTCTTTGTAGAAGGCGGAAAAAAATACTTGGCAATGGAACTAATCCACGGACAAGATTTGGAGAAACGTGTCTATACCACTGGCCCAGTGACACCAAACCAAGCGATCGCTTGGATGATCCAAACCTGCGATATTTTAGACTATCTTCATAGCCAAGAGCCTCCACTGATTCACCGCGATATCAAACCCGCCAATTTAATGGTGCGAAGTTCAGAAAATCGGATCGTGGTGCTAGATTTTGGCGCAGTTAAGGAAATTGGCACAGCACCCGGTACTCGAATTGGTGCAGAAGGTTACTGCGCTCCCGAACAAGAACGAGGACAACCTTTAACTCAATCTGATTTGTATGCAATTGGGCCAACGCTGATTTTTCTGCTCACAGGCGAAAACCCGTTCAAGTATTACCGCCAACGAGGGCGAAACTTCAGGTTTGATGTGGCAAAAGTTCCCACTATTAGTTCCCAATTAAGAGATGTTATCGATCGGGTTACAGAACCATTGCCACGCGATCGCTATCAAAATGCAAAGGAATTGGCAGCAGCTTTAACTGCCTGCAAAGTTTAGAGAATCGGGAGTATGTAGAGACGCGATTAATCGCGTCTAGGGAGTAGTGAATATTAAAAATTTCTATTCCCTATGCCCTATGCCCTATTCCCTACTCTTCATCCCAAGTTTCTACAGCTAGCAATTCACTAACTGGGTCTTGCATACTAAAGCCAAAGTCAAGCAGTTCTTGTTTCCAGTGCTGCCATTCATTACCATAGAGCAGAGCGATTTTCCAGATGCTATCGCTTGGCTTGATAATATTCGATTCTATGAGTGATTGCACGTTGCGCTGCAATTTCACCATTGGGTGAATCACTTGCTGAGTCATAACCTCGATTGAATTCTGATTTTGTGGGTAAATGCTTAATTAAAACTGCTTCCCATTCTGCAATTGTTGCCGGCCCGTAGAGTGGTTTAATTTGGTAAAGCTAGTCTTAACTTTTTAACTATACCATAACAAACTCTACTAAGTTACTGGTAAATTCGGTTTTGTACGGTAATTACCACCAGAAAATCCCAATTTTACCAAGTAGTCCTTAAACTTTTCGCAGAAGTCAGACAAAAGTATTGGGAGAAGGAGTAAGGGATGTTTATGTTTACCCTTTTTTCTTTAACTTTTGCCCCTTTTGTTTTTCCTCTTTACGTCTACCTTTTTTTTGCAACAGTGCAACACTACCTTTCGTAAGATATCTATTGTGAACGCCGAGCAGAATAATTAGTCCTCAGGGAAGTTCCACTAAGTAGTGTGACTAAGGATTACTAGGAAAATTCTGTTTGTTTAAATTAGGAAAAATATGCTTGCTTGTTGCAGTAGCTATAGGATACGAGCTAATTTGAAAGTTGTTGATTTAAATGTTATTTAGATTATCGCAAACATCTGGTTTTAGGCAAAATAATTGCAAATCTTTATATAATTTTAATCTTTTGCTCAGAGAATAAGACTTGTTAGGGCACAGGGTAGGGTTTTGCTTTGAGATATCGGAGCGATGCCTACGGCGGTAAACTACGCATGGCAAAATTGTTGTTACAACATAGGCTTACCATAAGGTTCTCTCGTCTTCTGAGTCAGCATTTGAAGTTTGTGTAAAAAATTTTTAGCGCGGATGTTAGTTTCTCTTGAGCAGATGGGTATCCTCAGAACGGAGGCTTGCTGATACTTAAGTGTTTACCGCAGCAAGTATGTGAGACATGGCTGGTTCAGACGAAGAATACCTAATTACCCGCAAAAAGCAGATTCAGCGGCGACAAAAGATTCTCACGATAGTGTCGATGTTCTCGTTTTTTGGTTCTACGTTATTTGCAGTCGTTCCAGCAATCCAACAGGCTACCCAACCTAAGCCAGCAACTGCGTCTGCTTCTCCTGAGTCAGGATTACAGCAACAGGCGCGGGGCTACGAGTTGGTTTTACAACGGGAACCAGAAAACCAACTTGCTTTAGAGAAACTGTCTTTGCTGCGGTTGCAATTGAAAGATTATAAGGGTGCGATGGAACCTTTGGAGAAGCTGGTGAAGTTACATCCTGAGCGGCAAGATTATAAGACTGTTCTAGCGGATGTGAAAAAGAAAATGGGCGAGTAAAAGCTTTCCTTGTTATCAAGCATTTATCGCCGCGAAAGGCTAGTAACTAAGAAGATAGGTTAATACAGCCTTAGAGTGTTAAGTATGCGCTAAAAACGGTTACAGCAAGTTATTCATATTTTAATCATAAAAAATAATGAACAGACACTTTATTTTATCTATTGATGATAAATATGAAGTTAAGGTAAATTACTTTATCGATAGCGAAATAAATCATCTTTTCAATACTTGTGATTTTTTTAAGATTCATCAAACTGAGCGAGCTTTCTATTTTCAATTATGTAAAAAAAATTCTGAGATAGTATTAGGTACAATACATTTTACAGAAATTGCGTCTGATGTATTCAAAAGTCCAGCAAAAGGAACATTTGGAGGATTTGTAATTCAAGAAAATATCGAGTTCAATATTTATGAGCAGTTTATTATAACTGTTGATGATTATTTATGGCGTATAGGTGCTAATAGAATAGAAGTTATAATGCAACCTATGTGTCATAATCCATCTTTATTTTCTCTCACCTATAATATTATGATCAGGCTGGGTTATGTAGTCAAAAATCATGAGCTTAATTATAATTTAGCTGTGGATGATATATGCTTTTCGGCAAAAATTAATCATGGCAATAGAAAAAGGTTGAATAAATGTTTAAGAGAAGGTTTTACAGGACAAGAACTTGATTATTCAATTTATGAACAAGCTTATTCTGTTATTTTAGAAAATAGGACAAGGCGAGGATTCATGTTTTCAATGAACTATGAACAAATTTTGCAAATGGTTAATATGTTCCCCGGAAAAATAAAATTATTTGGTGTATTTAATAAAAATACAATTGTATGTAGCAGCATATGTGTGGTAATTAATCCTTTAATACTTTATGTTTATGCTTGGGGTGATATAGATAATATGCAAAATTATAGCCCAATAACACTTCTAGCTAATTATATATATGAATACGCTCAGAAAAAAGCTTTTAAACTCCTTGATCTTGGTACATCAACAATTTTAGGAGAACCCAATATTGGATTGATGCAATTCAAAAAAAATTTAGGATGCCAAGAATCTCTTAAATTATTTTTTTCAAAGGATTCTAAAAGAATGATTTCGACAAATTAATAAAATTATAAAAAGTATGGAAACACGAAATTTAAAAAAATACTACGAAGATTATCTTAGTCTTCCTTTTGAAGAGATCCAAATTTCTTATAGAAGAAAGAAAATACTGGAATATTTAGTGACATATAAAGCTCAAAAAGTATGTGAAATTGGTTGCGGTTTAGATCCTTTATTTAACTACATAAGTAGCTTTGAAAGTATACACATTGTTGAACCAATATTGGAATTTTATGACAATGCTTGTGTGATGGCTAAAAGTAGAAGTAATGTCACAGTACATTTAGGTAAATTAGAAGATAACATTGCTTCTCTTTCCAAAGAGAAATTTGATTATATTGTCATGAGTAGTCTTTTACATGAAGTTGAAAATCCAGAAGAGTTATTAAGGTCTATTAATAAAATAAGTTCTGCTAATACTGTAATCCATGTTAATGTTCCAAATGCAAAATCATTTCACCGCATATTAGCTTACGAAATGGGTTTAATAAGTAATATTTTTGAAAAATCTGCTACCCAAAATAAAATGCAGCAATTTAAAACTTTTGATTTGGACAACTTAAAATCTTTCGTAATTAGTCATGGCTTCTCTATAATTGAATCTGGATCTTACTTTATTAAGCCTTTTACTCATGAGCAAATGCAAAAAATGTATACTCAAAATATTCTTACAAAAGAAATTTTAAATGGATTGTATCTGATGGTTAAATATATGCCGGAAATGGGTTCTGAAATTTTTGTTAATATCAAAGCAAATAAATGATGGAAAGACAAGCTACAATTATAGGAAATAATGTTTCTAGTCTAGTAGCTGCAATTGCCTTAGCAGATCAAGATTGGAAAGTAAAAATAATAAATCCATTATCTAGTTGGGGCGGGCATTTTGGTGGTTTAACGTTTCACAACGATCATTTTGATTGTGGGATGACCTTTTTTGAGTTCGATTCGTTTCATCAGTATCAATCTGATGAGGTTTTGAATTATAATCCCAATTTACGAAATGATTCTGGAAGATTTACTTCTTTAATAAAAAGTTATGTAAGTGATTTAATAATAACAAAAGTAGTTCCTCAACCTAAAATGTTTTTTAATGGGGAAATATTTGGTGATTTAATGATTTCTAATAACCTAAGTGTTTTTCAAAAACTTAGTGTTGGAATTAAAGAAGCTATTCAAAAAGAGCTGTTAGAAATAACAATCAATTCTAACACTTCACTTCATGCTAAGAATAAACTTAAAAATAATTTATTTTTTACTAATAATTTTAACGCAATATCGCTGGCAAATCAGGGTACAACTTTTCACAATCTTTTTATTGAATCTTTTTGTAAAAAAGTCATATATAAAAATACTGCGGATTTTTTAGGAATTTACCATAGAGGTGTATGGCTACCACTTTACTATCCTGAGACTATCTTATCTCAGTTTGAAATAGCACCACAAATTTTAAAATATACAGAATTTTATTATCCATATCAGGGATATGCAGGTACTTTTGTTAATGCTTTGTTAATGAAAGCTCAGGATAATAGTAGAATTAATATCGAAAATGCAACTATAAAATCTCTCATTTTTAATGATTGTTATCAATTACAGTTAGCTAACGATCATTTTGTTGAGACTAATAATCTTGTGTGGGGCTTAGACCTATTTCCACTTATCAAACTTATTCAAGAAAATCAGCAGCCATTAAGTTATGACAAAGCATCTATAAGCATTTGTTTTATAGGAATTTTAAGTAATACGATAAATAGGGAATTTAGCACCTTATTTATTTTGGATAAAGAATTTATTTCCTATAGAGTAACTAATCAAAATATATGTTCCAGAAGCAGTTCGTATCTCACTAAAATAGTAGTAGAATTTAATACTGATTTCGCAACATCAATAGGAGTTATAGATGAAGCACAAATCAAAACTAGAATAGAATCTGAATTAATTAAATTACATATTATAGAATCCAATACTGATATTCAGTATTTTTATTGTAAGCACTGGAAACATTCATTAATGGTTCCTAGCCAAAATAGTTATGAGTGCTTTAATACCGAGAAATCTATGGTATTAAGAAAATTTCCAGAGATTAAACTTATCGGTAATAGCTCTAGTTTTATGTCGTCATCTTTAAATGATCAAATAATCCAGGGCTTACAGGTTGCTAAACAAATGGAGATTTAAAAAATGGGAATATCAAAAGAAGAACTAAATAAAATTGCCTTAAATTATCACACAAATGAAAATATTTCAGACAAACACATAGAAGATTTGGGTCAGATATATACTATTGAATGGGTTAAAAAGCACCTTCAAGGAAAAACACAAGTTCTCGAATTAGGGTATGGTGAAGGTATTTTTACGAATGCTTTAGTACATGATAATTATAACGTCACTTTAGTTGAAGGCTCTTCTGTTCTAATAGATAAAGCAAAAGAAGAATTTGGTCAAAAAATTGATTATGTTCATTGCTTATTTGAAGACTACGAGCCAGTTAAAAAATTCGACGCAATTTTAGCACTGCACGTTTTAGAACATATTGAGCAACCTAGAGTTTTATTAAAGCAAATGAAACAATGGCTCAAAGATGATGGTGTAATCATAGCTATTGTACCCAATAAAAACTCTATTCATAGGAAATTAGCTGTAATCATGGGTTTACAACCCGCATTAGATACTTTAAGTCAAAGAGACTTATTGGTAGGACATCAGAGAGTATATTCTCTGGAAACGCTTGAAGCAGATATAAAAGCTATCGATTATCATCTGGTAGATTCAACAGGTTTTTTTCTGAAAGTTCTACCAAATTCTATGATGCTTGAATATTCTCAAGATTTATTGAGGGCATTAAATGAAGTATCCACTAGTATTCCCAAAGATTTATTAGCCAATATCGGCGTAGTAGCACAAATTCAAAATAAATAATTAGCAACATCATGAATGTATCCAGATGTAAGCTTATTGAGCTTCCCAAAATTCAAGACTCTCGCGGAAACTTAACTTTTGTTGAAAGTGATAAACATATCCCATTTGACATCAAACGAGTTTTCTATTTATATGATGTGCCAGGTGGTTCAAATCGTGCTGGTCATGCGCTGAATAAATGTCATCAGTTTTTGATAGCAATGTCTGGTAGTTTTGATGTTACTATTTATGACGGATTTCAAAAAAATAACTATCATTTGAATCGCTCTTATTATGGACTTTATATATCTCCTCTAACTTGGAGAGAAATTGATAATTTTTCTTCTGGAGCGGTATGTATGGCTTTAGCTTCAGAACTTTATGACGAGTCTGATTACTACCGTCATTATGAAGAATTCATCAAAGCAGTGAGAAACAAAGATAATGAAGGTTCCCTTTCTTGATTTAAAAGCTCCTTATCTGGAACTAAAAGAAGAACTTGATGCAGCTTATCAGCGCGTCATGGAGTCTGGCTGGTATATTCTTGGTCAGGAAGTAGAAGCTTTTGAAGAAGAGTTTGCTGTTTACTGTGAAACTAAGTATTGCGTTGGGGTAGGTAATGGATTAGAAAGCTTGCATTTAATTTTACGAGCTTTGGAAATAGGTGCAGGTGATGAGGTAATTGTTCCAGCTAATACTTATATTGCCACTTGGCTAGCAGTTTCTTATGCAGGAGCAACACCAATAGCAGTTGAACCAGATATCAATACTTATAATATTGACCATAAGAAAATAGAAGCAGCTATTACTTCCAAAACAAAGGCAATCATAGCAGTTCATCTCTATGGTCAGCCAGCAGATATGGATTGCATCAATGAAATTGCTAATAGACATAATCTTAAGGTTATTGAAGATGCGGCTCAAGCACATGGCGCACGTTATAAAAATCGTCGAGTTGGTAGTTTAGGAGATGCAGCAGGGTTTAGTTTTTATCCTGGTAAAAATTTAGGGGCTTTTGGTGATGGGGGAGCAATTACAACCAACGATGCTAAATTAGCTGATAAAATTCGTCTGCTCCGTAACTATGGCTCTCGCGTTAAGTATGAGAATGAAGTCAAAGGATTTAATTCACGATTGGATGAATTACAGGCTGCTTTCTTGAGAGTGAAGCTTACGAAATTAGATGAATGGAATGAACGACGCAAACAAATAGCCATATACTATCTAAAATCATTGCAAGAAGTTGTAGATTTAAAATTACCCTACGTATCAGAATGGGCTGAACCAGTATGGCATTTATTTGTCATCACTCATCCTCAAAGAGACAATCTAAAAAATCATTTAGATACTTCTGGCATTGGTAGTTTAATTCATTATCCTATTCCTCCTCACTTGTCTAAAGCTTACATTGACAATGAATGGACTAAAGAAGTACTAGCAATTACAGAAAATCTATCAACAAGAGTCCTTAGTTTACCTATGGGATCTCATCTTTCTAATAAACTCTTAGACAGAGTAATAGAAGTATTACAAAAATGGGGTTCATAAAGTAAATCATAAATCAGGTATCACTCAATTTTGGAAGAAATATAATTATTTGGTGTCAAAAAGTCTACTATCTAGTTGATCTAAAAAAACGAGCTACAAAAAGGGATGCTCCCGGAAATCAATGCATTGATCCTGAGTTGATTTATTAATTGTTTGGGTATACCAAGGAAACAATACTATGTCATTAGCAGAGTTTGAATCAGAAATATTAAAAACCATAGATGCAGGTGATTTAAATTTGGCTCTAAATATAATTATTCACTTTGCTCATAAAATAGCCTATGGTAAAGCAAGTGTAATTACGATAACTAATGTATTTGGCTCAGTTATTTTAGATCAATTATGTCAACGCATTGGTAGCGAACTTCTGAAAATTCAAAAACCTTTTTTAGAAAATCAATATAACCCAGATGATGAACTTATTATATATATAGCTACTCAACTATATAAAACTGGAGGACACACTGCTGTTATTGAGGATTTGATAAAAGCTCGACCAGAGAAGAAACATTTAATTCTGATTACTGATACCTTTAATTCAACTGATCGTCCAGCAGTTGAAGAGAGATTTAGACCTTTGAACGTGCAGATACTTTGGTCAACAAAAGGCACATCAATAGACAAGTTGAGGTGGCTTCAGGAAGCTTTGATAGCCAATCCTGCAAATCAAGTATTTCTATTTAATCATCCACAGGATGCTGTAGCAGTAGCGGCAGTACAGCCAAATTTAACACCAAACTTAATTTTTTATCATCATGCTGGTCATCTTCTTTGTCTTGGCGTATATCTTTCCTATGCACAACATATAGATAGTGACCCTGGTTCTTTCTATAACTGTCGTAATAATTTAGGAATTTCCAACAATATTTATCTTCCCTTAGTGGTTGATAACGTTTCTGATAGGTGTTCCTCTTCTTTTGTTTCAGACGGCCAATTAAGAACTTGTTCTTCTGGCAGTGAAAATAAGTTTAAAGAAATTCCTTATTTATATTCTTATATTCATGAAGTGCCTAAAATAATTGCCTCTACTGGTGGATTTCATATACATATTGGAGATTTATCACAGCATACACTTAGTGTTATAGAAAGAGAGCTAGGGCAATTTAGAATTAGTTTAGAACGATTTATTCACATTCCCTGGGTTAAAAGCTTAGGGAAAGCAATGTCCGAACATAAAGTTGATATATATTTAGAGTCATTTCCTTTAGGCGGTGGTCGTGCAGGTATTGAGGTTATGGCATCTGGTACACCAATTATAGTTCATAATAATTATCGTTCTCGTCAACTTTGTAGTACAGATATTGCTTATCCAGAAGCTTTTCGCTGGCAAACACCCGACGAACTTTATAGATACTTAAGAAACACTACTTCTGAAGCGTTAAAGACAGAATCTGTTTATTCTAGAAGACATTATCAAAAAAATCATATACCCAAAATATTACCAGACTTACTAAAAAAAATTGAATTAAGACAAACAACGCCTATCCCTGATGAGCTTCAACCATACTATAAAAATGATTTGCAATCATTTTTTGATAAGTTTTTTGCTATTACAGATACTTATGTAATTGAAGATATTTTATCTTTAGGAATACAAAATAATCAATCTGCACAAACCAACTATTACGATAAACAACAGCATCTAAGTGAAAGAAATATTCTAACTAAAGTAGAACGAGGAATAAGAAAGGAATCACCTATTGTTAGTATTTGTATCCCTACTTATAATGGTGCAAATTTTATTGCAGAAGCTATCAATAGTGTTTTCAAACAAACTTATCCAAATATGGAAATTATTATATCTGATGATAATTCTAGTGACAATACTGTTAATATCGCTAACTCATTCAAGCAAGAATCACTTTTTGAATTTTCAATTTTTCGACATAATCAGTATGGACTAGCTCAAAACTGGAACTATTGTATTTCTCAAGCTCAAGGAAAATATATAAAGTTTTTATTTCAAGATGATTTATTAGAGCCAACTGCTATTGAAGAAATGGTGAATTTGGCTGAACAAGATGAAGAGATAGGTTTAGTTTTTTCGCCGCGAACACTCTTCACTAATATTGGTCATACCGTTTACGATTCAAACTTTTTAATGCATCATGAAGCTAAAGATGTACACAAAGCTTGGTCAACATTAAAGACAATTCAATCAGGACAGCAACTTTTGCTAGATCCAAATATACTTGACAATCCAATTAATAAAATTGGAGAGCCAAGCACAGTACTAATTAGAAAAGATGTTTTTGATAAAGTAGGATTATTTAACTCTGAGTTTTGTCAACTTGTAGATTTGGAAATGTGGCTCAGAATTATGAGCCAATACAAAGTTGGTTTTGTCGATCAAGTTTTATCTCACTTTAGGATACACCCACAACAACAAACTCGTCGGAATACGGCTTTAAAGGATGCTATTTTATTAGATTATCAAAAATTGTTTCAGACGATTTACAGCGATCAACGATATCCTCAAGCAACGAGACAACAAGCCCTTTATAGATACGCAGCTTTGAGCGAAAAAAATGCAGAATTGCAGAAGTTGCGAAAACAAATAGCAGAAGAATGTCTAAATGCTTCAGACGCTCAGATAACAGATATGTATGTAGGTCTGCTAGGTAAGACACATAATATGTTAGTAAATAGTAGCATCAAACATGAAAGCTTGACTAATGATGAACAGATTTTTATTAATAATATCGTTACAAGTATATCTCAAGGTTTTGATCGGCCAAAAGCAATTCAGAGTTTACTAGCAGCTATGCTGTATTGTCGTGCTGATCAGCTACCATTACAGTATGACCTCTCTCACATACCCCATTGGTTAGTTCAGGACTATTTACAATTCCTATTTTCTTCCCCAGTTCACTTTCAAAAGCCGGGTGAAGCAGATAATTACTATTGCTTTATGCAAAGATGGATTAATTATTTACACACATCGATATTACAAAATTCGAATTCTCAATCGTGGGATAAAATAGTTAGTAATTTTGTGTCCATTTCTAATTTTATTCCACTATATTTTAATGAGCATAATCTTAAAGATATCTATGTTAAACGTGCAGAAATTATAGAATTTTTACTCAAGATAAATGGTTATAAGGTAGATTACGATTTTGCTGATAGACCTATAACCAGAAAAAAAATTCGTTTGGGTGTCCTGGCTGCACATTTTCTACCTGGTTCTGAAACATTTGCTTACCTACCTGTTTATGAGCATATCAGTAGAGATTTTGAAGTAATTTTGTACTCTCTTAATCAAACTGGTCATCAACTAGAGCAATATTGCCAAAGCTGTGCCAACTACTTTAAACTACTACCACAAAATTTAGAAGAACAGGTAAATATTATTCGTGCTGATGATCTTGATATATTGTTTATTGCTACCAATGTGACGGCAGTAACTAATCAAATCTGCTTCTTATCAATGCATCGGTTAGCCAGAATACAAATCACAAGTGGCGGATCTGTAGTAACAACAGGAATGCGGCATATAGATTATTACATTTCTGGTACGCTAACCGATCCATCACCAACGGCAGAACAGCAATATCAAGAAAAGTTGGTGAAACTTGAAGGGTCTGTTCATTGCTTTAGTTATGGTAATGAAGAAGAAAATATAACTGTCAAAGTCGATCGAAAAAGTTTGGGTATATCCGAAGAAACAGTTATTTTTATCTCTGGTGCTAACTTCTTTAAAATCATCCCCGAACTAATTGATACTTGGGCAAAAATAATTTCTGGAGTTTCTAACTCTGTTTTAGTGCTTCTGCCATTTGGCCCGAATTGGTCAAACAATTATCCTAAAAAAGCCTTTATAAATCAGTTAATTAAAGTATTTTCAAAGCATGGAATACCAGCAGAACAATTAATAGTTTTAGATCCTCAGCCAGTGCCAAATCGACAAGAAGTTAAAGAATACTTTAAAATTGCGGATATTTATCTAGATTCTTTTCCATTTGCTGGAACAACTTCTTTGATAGAACCACTACAGGTTAATTTACCAATAATTGCTAGACGGGGAACTAGCTTTCGCTCTGCAATGGGGGCTGCAATGGTGCAAGCATTAAATATACCTAATTTAGTCGCAGATAGTGAAGAGTCTTATATACAGTTAGCAGTTGCACTTGGAACCGATCCTGAATTACGTCAACAAAAGAGCGCCGAAATCAAGGAAAAAATGCAAGTTAATCCTAGTTTTCTAGATAGCCGCGCTTACTCAGCTAAAATAGGCAGCCTCTTCCAAGAACTATTTAGTAAATATCTTGCAGATACTCTGAGTCAAAATTTCCGCTTAGGAGATATTAATCTAATTATTTTCCCAGACTGGTTACAGCCAGAAGATTTACTATATCAAGATTTAGCGAGTGTTATTTCTACTCTCACCACTCACCCAGATAAAAGCCACATAACTCTCCTGATAAATACTCAAAATATTTCTGAAGAAGAAGCCGATATGCTTTTATCGTCTTTGACCATGAATTTGCTCATGGAAGATGATGTAGATATAACTGAAGGGCCAGAAATTTCTCTGCTTAGTAAGATAAGTGATACACAATGGAAAACTCTTTTGCCTAGAATTCATACTCGAATTACTTTAGCAACAGATAATCAACAGGCGATCGCACAAGCGAAAGCAGAAACTCTTCCATCCTGCGATGTAGATAGCTTAAGTTTGTAGCAAGCACTTTAGCGCTTAAATTTCTAATTTACCCAATCTTGCCCCTCCCAACTTACCTCGGAAGTGGCGCGGGGGACATTTCATGCTATTGTCTGACTTGTTTTATAGTAAATTTCATATAAAATGGACGATGACGAGGATATTATATGAAATTCCTTTACGACCTCTGGTTTGGATGGGAGACTCTCTCAAAAATATCCGTTCATTTCCTGAAGAAGTGCGTGCATCAGTAGGCTATGCGCTGCAATTGGTGCAAGCAGGAGAAACACCAATGGATGCCAAGCCTTTTAAAGGGGTTGGAAGTGGCGTGTATGAAAGTCAAACGCTACGATACTGATACTTACAGGGCAGTCTATGCAGTAAAGATTGGAGAGAAAATCTATGTCCTGCACGCTTTTCAAATGAAGAAATCAAAGCAGGGTATTAAAACCCCACAGGCTGATGTTGACCTGATTAAACAACGTTATAAGGATGCAGTGGCAAGGGAAAAACAATAATGACACAGGAACCCGTTTTTGAAGAAAGCAGTGGCAACGTATTTGCTGACCTCGGTTTGTCGAATGCTTCAGAACTTTTTACGCGGGGCAAGATAGGGATTGAAGTACTCCGCCTCCTCTCTCAACGCAATTTGAAACACCGCGAAATTAGCGAACTTCTTGGCATTCCCCAACCAGAAGTATCTCATTTGATGAAAGGAGAGTTTCAACGGTTCAGCGAAGGCAAACTCCTCATTTTCCTCAAGCGACTCGATACGGAAATCACCTTGCATCTTCGCCCTCGTCATGCGTCGGGCCAATCTGCTGAAACAGTGATCTCGCTATAGGGCAAAATTCGCCTACGCGGGTTAAAAACCTTACTTTTTCCTTAGTCCACGGAGGTGGACTTTGCTTGTGTAGTGGTAAATCATATATCGCTTTTCATTTGGATGCAATACACTCTAACCTCTCTTTTAAAAGGAGAGAGGCATTTGAATTTTACTCCCCTTCCCTACAAGGGAAGGGGCTGGGGGTTAGGTCTGTATTCCGTGCGATTGAGAACCGCTATAGTTCTGCCACATCTGCTCGTAAGCCTTCTCCATTTCACGGGTAAACTGTTTGCCATTCCACAGGGGTGCTGTTTGTCGAGATGCTTTCAATTTTAAAGCGACTTGCTGACGTAAAGCCTCATCCTTTCCTAAGCGCACACCCCATTCTATATACTCTTCATCAGTCCAAGCGATGCCTTCTGTAATCCCTGCATTCATCATCATGGTGTAGCTGTTACGCGCTGCAAATTGTTCGCCGACTCGCGTCACTAACGGGATACCCATCCACAATATTTCTAAAGTTGTTGTCGCTCCGTTGTAGGGAAATGTATCTAATACAATATCAGCAATGCCTAAATTAGCACGATGAACTGACTCTAAATAAACTTGTGGTAAAAATCGTAACCGAGAACAATCTACACCTTCTTCTTCAGCAATTTGGTAAAAGAAGCGTTTAATTGTTTCCTGTTCAGCAAGTCCCTTAATCAAAAAGTAGCTATTAGGTACTTGTTTAATAATTTGCATTTGCCACTTTGTCGTTTCTGGATGGCGTTTATATCCTCTTTGGGCGCTGAGATAGACAATGGCATCCATAGGAATATCCAAGTCATCGCGGCGGAGAGTTGGTACACCAACTTCAAAACCATCTACTGCGATGTAAGTTTGGGGTAATCGCCAGATTTTTTCTGTATAGTAATCTTGTGCATCATCTGGCAGTACATAAGGATCTGCAATAAAGTAATCAATTGCAGGTATACCTGATGCATCCCACCCCAGCCAAGTAACTTGAATGGGGGCTGGCTTGAGTGCCATCACTTCACTAGTAACATCTAGAGTGATGCTATCAAGGTCAATTAAAATATCAATTTCATCTTGATATATCTGGTCAGCAATTTCTAGACCATTCATACCTAATTGACGAGCTTTTCCTGCCTGACTTAGATACCACTCTTGGAGATAGTCGTTTACTAATTTGTAGTTAACAAAATAAGTATGAATGTCAAATTTATCTCGATTATGATGCTGAAATAACCAGCGAGCTAGCCAACCAACAGAATGATTCCTTAAAGCGTAAGATATATAACCAATTTTTAATTTTTTTGAATTAATAGTTAAAGAGGAATAATTAATAATTTGGCGATTGTAGTTTTTTCCTTCTGATTTGGCAAGAGATTGAAGATCGTGATTAAAAATTTCAGCTACTTTATTATGAATAGCTCGGAATTCAGCAGGAGTATCTTTAATGTGAGGTATCGCAAAAGATGGTGTTAGCAACCGTAATATTCTTGCTTCTTCTAAAGCAATTGGTTTAGCTTGGATAAACTTTTGATATACAGTTTCTAACTCTTGGCAAGTTGTGCATATCTCTTGCCAATATCCCCCTGCTGACATTAGACCTCTTAACAGCAAATGGAGTGCAAAAATTTTATCAGCCAAGCCTTCTGATAAGGAATAACACAACTTAGCTGTCTCTATACCCTGGGAATAATTACGAGCATCTTGATAAAAAGTCGCTAAATGCCGCAAAATTTCTACATTTTCTGGCTCCAATCGTAAATGTAATTCCAGAAGAGATGATGCTAGTACAGGCTGTAGTAAAGTATGACCAATTTGCAGAGCAGCTGTAAGCAGTATATCGAAGCATTGATAAATATCAGAAAAGTAAGGTAAACAAGCTTCTGCTAAATCTAAATTTATTGGATGTAAAGGAATAGTACTTAAAACTTCTTGTAAAACTTGTGTTAATAGTTCGGTATTGACATTTGTACTTTGCTTTTCATTTAAAAGTTTAATTAATCCCCAGTCACGCAAATCATCAATTTCTTCAAATTTTTCGAGTTTGATAGAAAGTAATAAAATCTGGAGTAAATTATTGATATCACTAGGATTAATTTCCCGCATATGTTGACGAATTAACCAGGCTATGGAGTATTGCCTCAGATTTTCGCGCCTTTCTGCTTCTATTTGCAAAAATTCAAACAGTTCAATCGTCCAAATTTCTAAACGCTTTTCGTCTGCCTCTGTCATTGGCAGCATCCAAGTCATTTGAGCTTCTGTTTCTTGCCCTTGTAATAATAATATTAATCCTAAATACCAATAATATAAAACAGCATTTGGCTCTATGGCGATTGCTTGCTCATATAATTTTGACGATTCCAGATAGTTTTCTTGAATAAAGTATTCTTCAGCCTGATTTTGCCAATTGTATGTATTAGTAATCATTGTGATTGTTGGGGAAAAGTGTATGGGTAATATGTTGTGAATGACTCACATTATGGAAATAAAGTGGATAGAAAAATCTACCCACTTTAAAAAATACATAATTTAGTTAAATACAAACTACAGAAAGAATTAGTTTTGCGATGAAGTGGCTTAACCGAACTATATTCTCACGTAGTAAATCATGTTTCTACTTATCTCAAAGGAGTAAAGTTGGTAGGGCAACTAGGTCCGGTTGCGCCAGCGGTAGCGTCTGCTATATCTGCACCACCGTTAACTCTTGCTTTATCAGCTTCACACAAAACAGCTATAGTAGTAGCTTCACTAGTAGCAGCTTGTGTTGCTACACTCACACCACCAACATAAGTTTTGAGAGGTGCAGTACTAACGACTGTACTTGCTTGGTTGGTTACTAGGCTAGGGGTACCACTACCACCGCCAGTAATTTTGTATATGTAATTCGTGGTTTGTGTTGCCACACCAAGGCCTAATTTACCAAAGTCAGCTTGGGCTGCAAATTGGTTCTGTTCCAAGTAAAAAGCTTGCTGGGCGCGGTTCATCGAACCTGTATAAGTTTTAGCTTCTGACTGCTTGGCTTTGTTAGCTTGGTTCAAGAAAGAAGGTAGAGCGATCGCAGACAAAATACCGATGATGATAATTACTACTAGTAATTCAATAAGTGTAAAACCCTCATTTTCATTCTTTTTGTTGAGGATGTGTTGGAGAAACTTGGCTTTTAATTCGGTTTTCATAAGTGTTTTCCTAGGGTAGGAAGTGCTTGGGTGTTCTAGATGTAACTTACCCAGCTGCGATCGCTTTCCTATCATCTCTAGAAAAAAAGTTTGGGGAGATACAGTTACACAATTCAGAATCCTTGCATTCCAAATGACACACATATAACTAAGCTCCTGGTGTTTGCCAAGGGCTAGATTCTTAATTTCATTTGTGAGAGTACTTTATTCAAACTCAGGTGGCCACAGTTCTGATACCGCCAGTTCCCAACCTGGTAGCAACTCCGGTAATATAAGTGTGTCTCCATTCTCCAACACCACTGGAGTTTGGTTTAATCGGTAAATTGTTAATGTCAATTTATCAGGATCTATCAGTATGCCGACTACTGACCCAAGTTGCAAGAATAACTGAATCTTCTCTTCAAGTGGTTTGATTCTGTCGCTTTTAGATTTAATCTCAACTATCAAGTCTGGAACTAACTCTACAAAGTCGCGCTTGGTCTTTTTCAATCTGTCAGCGCGGACAAACGACACGTCAGGGGCACGTAGGTTCCTTTTTTCCGAGTCGTCCTTTTCTATTCTAGGTAATATGAAGCCTGCGCTAGAGCCAGTCACTCGCCCAAGCTTGCGCGACATTACCCAAATATTCAAGAAGGTACTCAACCGAGTACCAATTTCCTCTGACTCGTAATCTGATGGCCCCATAACTACGATTTTCCCCTCTACCAGCTCCATCTGCCATTCTGGATGCTCGGTTTGTAGCTGCTCTAAGTCTGTAATAGTAAAAGACATAACACGACAGGAAATATTCTTATAGCTATCATAAATACTCCTCACACATCAAGCGGCAACCTATGAGCGCTGTCTCTGTATTCCCGATTTTTCTAACTTGCGATCGCTTCCCATCTGGCGTAGCCAATCACAGTTTGTTATGCTATATTAAGCGTAGTCGTTATGAGTTCATATATTTTCATGAGTAACCCAACTGTAGAAAACTTGGTAATTATCGGTTCTGGTCCAGCAGGATACACAGCCGCCATCTATGCCGGACGTGCTAACTTGAAACCTGTTGTATTTGAAGGTTTCCAAGCCGGGGGATTACCTGGTGGACAACTAATGACAACAACAGAAGTTGAAAATTTTCCGGGATTTCCGAAAGGAATTACCGGGCCGGAACTGATGGATCAGATGAAGGCGCAGGCGGAGCGCTGGGGAGCTGAACTATATACTGAAGATGTTATCTCAGTTGATTTGAGTCAGCGTCCCTTTACAGTGCGATCGCAAGAAAGGGAAATTAAAACCAACAGCATCGTTATTGCTACGGGTGCAACAGCAAAGCGTTTGGGTTTACCCAACGAACACGAATTTTGGAGTCGGGGTATTTCCGCTTGTGCAATTTGCGATGGTGCAACACCAATTTTCCACGGCGCAGAATTGGCTGTGATTGGTGCTGGCGACTCGGCGGCGGAAGAGTCAATTTACCTCACCAAATATGGTTCTAAAGTGAATATGTTGGTACGCACCGATAAAATGCGGGCTTCTAAAGCTATGCAAGACCGCGTTTTGAACAACCCGAAAATCCAAGTGCATTGGAACACAGAAGCCGTGGATATCTTCGGTAACGGTCACATGGAAGGGGTGAAAGTCCGCAATACTAAAACTGGTGAAGAGAGCCAACTGCACGCTAAAGGTTTATTCTACGCCGTTGGTCACAGTCCCAACACCTCTCTATTTAAAGGACAATTAGAACTGGATGAGGTAGGTTACGTTGTCACCAAGCCTGGTTCTGTAGAAACCAGTGTAGAAGGCGTTTTTGCTGCTGGCGACGTACAAGATCATGAGTTTCGCCAAGCAATTACGGCTGCGGGTACTGGCTGTATGGCGGCGATGTTAGCAGAACGCTGGTTGTCATCCAGTGGCTTGATTCAAGAATTCCATCAACAGCCTGAAACAAAAGATAATGAATTAGAACATCAGCCAGCCAAAAAGACTGAAGCTGAGGAAGAAGCTGGATTTAATTTGGATGGGACGCGCCATGAGGGAGGTTATGCTTTACGAAAATTGTTCCATGAAAGCGATCGCTTGCTCCTGGTTAAATACGTCTCTCCTGGTTGTGGCCCTTGTCATACCCTGAAGCCAATTTTAAATAAAGTAGTGGATGAATTTGAAAGCATTATTCACTTTGTAGAAATTGACATCGACAAAGACCGAGATATTGCTGAAAATGCTGGTGTGACAGGAACGCCAACAGTTCAATTGTTCAAAAATAAGGAACTGGTGAAGGAAGTCAAAGGCGTGAAGCAAAAGAGCGAATATCGCCAGTTGATTGAAAGTAATCTTTGAGATAGTAGGTATTGGGAACTGAGGAAGACTCTACTCAATACCTGCTATGTAGGCCTGATATTTGATGTTTGAAATATACATAGGATGCGTTAGTGAAGCGTAACGCACCCTACGTATATTTAGATTTTTTCAAAAATCAAATCGGATTGCTATAGTTCGCTTAAGTGATAGCCTGAATTGCCTACTCCATACAAGAAGCCGTGTACTTGGGACATCAAGTTTTAGTGATGACAAGAAAAAATGCGAAAAGCGAACAACTTCACTGCTTATGCTTGGCATCTTGAGACAGATGTAAAGGATAAGTCTAACTGCGAAATAGAGCTAATTAATATTCATTATCTTGATGATGATCGCTTGTACTTTGATCGGTTTTTAGTAGCCGTGAAATCAGCATATCTGGTTTTCTACTAATAACAGACTTAACTTTATCAATAGCAATTACTTCACTAATTTTCACAACCATTTCCCAGAAAGTATCCTCCTCTGTATCTTTGTTGTAAGTTCTATGTTTAAACGACAATAAATCATCCCAAACTCCGATAATTGTGGCGAAATACCACTTATCTCTCACTAGTATCCAAATTTCTTGTTCTAAGTAAGTCTGTAGAAGAGGTTTCACAATGACTAAGATAATAAAAAATATTGTGCTACATATTAATTAAGTATTAACAGCCAAGACCACAGTTAAAATACTGAAAGTGTGTCAAAAAAATCAAAGGCTGCATCCTCAAGATGACTGATTCGTTGATAAAGATTATCACAAACATTGTAGTACTCTGAATCGCAGTTAAAAGCACTGGCAAAAATCAGGCATAATTTCACCTCTAACTCAGTCTATATCTGTATCCCTGTGAAGTAGTCGGACTTTTATTTAAAGATGTTTACGCAATCCCTTATCTAAATATGTAAAATGGTCAGCGTATCAAGCTTTGCTTTAGGCGATCGCTTTATGGCCATTACAAGACGGCGGCTACCAACATTTTTACAGTTTGGCAAAAGTCTTAATCTTTCGCAAAAACTCATGCTCATCGGGTTAGCCATTACCCTATTTTTCATCTTCCTGGCATTTTTCGCTCCCGTATTGCAGGCTTGGGGATGGCTGCAAAACCCCAAAGATTTTCTCTCTAATCCAATTCACGAGCCACCCTCAGCTAAACATTGGTTTGGTACTAGTCGCCTGGGTTATGATGTATTCTCTCGGACATTGTTCGGCGCTCAAGCTGCTTTGCAGGTGGTAATTTTGGCAACGGCACTGAGTATGATTATCGGTGTGCCTTTGGGGATGCTGAGTGGTTATCTCGGCGGTAAATTGGATAAAGTGCTGCTATTTATTATGGATAGCATCTACACCTTACCGGGACTGCTGCTGTCTGTGACACTGGCCTTTGTGGTGGGGCGTGGGATATTGAATGCAGCGATCGCTATTAGCATTGCCTACATCCCCCAATACTATCGCGTTGTCCGTAACCACACCGTGAGCGTGAAAACTGAAGTGTTCATCGAAGCTGCTCAAGCAATGGGCGCTTCTACTTGGGTTGTGCTTTCTCGTTATTTGTTTTTCAACGTCATTCAAAGCGTACCCGTCCTATTCACGCTCAACGCCGCTGATGCAATTTTGGTGTTGGGCGGTTTAGGCTTTTTGGGGCTAGGACTTCCCGAAGAAGTGGCAGAATGGGGACATGATTTAAAACAAGCCCTAGAAGCTCTACCTACTGGAATTTGGTGGACTACCCTTTTTCCTGGTTTGACGATGACATTCATGGTGGTAGGGTTATCACTACTTGGTGAGGGGTTAAATGAATTTGTCAATCCTCGATTACGGAGAGAAAATAGAATCCGACAATAGTCATTGGTCATTGGTCATTAGTCATTAGTCATTAGTCATTGGTCATTAATTTTAGACAAAGGACAAATGACAAATGACAAATAAACAATACAGAGATTTGTATGAGAGATAATCTAACGTTAATTGCTGCCGCTACTGGCGGATTTATCCTTTCCTTTGCTCTTGCTGGTATCTTAAGAGGTGCGCCAATTACAGCTTGGCAAGAGCAATCTAGTGTTCGTACTATGACTGTTGCTAATTTACGAGTCGCACCCAATAGGACAGAAAATTTAGAATATTTTCGTGCCAAATCCTAAAACCCTGACGAATTCTTGATTTTGAACTCGACGATCGCCAATAGGCAATGGGTGATAACTGTTCACCAATTACCAATGCCTCATACCCAATTACAAATGACAAATGACAAATGACAAATGACAAAATTCAAGTAATTGGCATTGATGTCGGGGGAA
Source organism: Nostoc sp. ChiSLP03a (assembly GCF_034531215.2). Taxonomy (NCBI): domain Bacteria; kingdom Bacillati; phylum Cyanobacteriota; class Cyanophyceae; order Nostocales; family Nostocaceae; genus Nostoc; species Nostoc sp. ChiSLP03a. Next base: position 7,245 of record NZ_JAVRBQ020000009.1, on the reverse strand, counting down.
CGGCAATTAAGCTGGGGCGTTTTGCAGATGATGGTACTTGTCTGCAATCTTTAACTGTGGTATCTCCTCAACCAACAACGCCGGAAGCGGTGTTGGCGGTTCTGCTAGATGCGATCGCTCAAATCGATCCAGATAATCAAGCTGTTGCGATTGGTGTTGGTACTCCTGGCCCAGCCGATGCCGCAGGACGCATTGCCAAAATCGCTATTAACTTACCTGGATGGATCGATGTGCCTTTAGCAGACTGGTTAGAAGCTAAAACTGGCAAACCAACTGCGATCGCTAATGATGCTAATTGCGCTCTTTTGGGAGAAGCTTGGCTGGGAGCCGGTCGCCACTTTCAAAATCTGATTCTGCTAACTTTAGGTACTGGGGTTGGTGGCGCAATTATCCTTGATGGCAAATTATTTATTGGACATCAAGGAGCCGCCGGGGAGTTGGGTTTAATTTCCTTAAATCCTGATGGGCCAATTTGTAATAGTGGCAATCGAGGCTCTTTGGAACAATATGCCTGTGCTACTGCCATTCGCCGCCGCACTCTCAAGGAACCCATCGAATTGGGTTTTCTTGCCCAACAAGGAGATGCCGCAGCATTGACTTTTTGGCAAGAATATGGTGTTTATTTAGGAGTTGGTTTGACGAGTTTGATTTATGTACTGACACCACAAGCGATCGTGATTGGTGGCGGTATCAGTGGTAGCTTTGAGTTTTTCTTACCAAGTGTGAAGGCAGAAATTGAGAAGCGAGTGCAGCCTTTATCACGAGCGGGTTTACAAATATTGCCAGCAAAGTTAGGCAATTTTGCAGGAATATTAGGTGCAGCAAAGTTGGCATGGCAAAACTATTCAAGATTTTAAATTATTAATTTTACTTTTTACTCAGCACGGGCTAAACCTTAACTTTCCGCTAACGTTACTCTAAGCCGAGGCACTGTTTCGGTGAGTGAAAAGCAACTATTTAAGCTTGAATAAACGCTATGTAATGTCAGAAGATGCAGTAAAGATGTTTTTCTGGCAAAAATCATAAAATGAGCATGTTATTCAGAACAAAAGCCAGTCCAATGGCTAAAGGCTTGAAGAATCAGCAAAGAGTTAGGCAAACTTTTGCCGTAATGCTAATCAGAGCTAGCCATCGCTACGTACTCGTGGCATTAATACTCAGCTTGATAATTCTTGCCTGCATTAACATCTTAAAATCTACCCAATCTTCAGTCACCGAGTCTCCTATTAACAGTAAAGTCCTGAAGATTTGGTCAGATAAAGGTTATACCTTGGAAGAGGATGAAGCGCTCCAGAAGATCGTTAATAACTGGGAAAAACAAAGCGGCAACAAAATTAAACTTACTTTCTATACTAACGATGAATTGCCACAAAAGACTCAAAGAGCACTTCAGGCAGGTAATTCACCCGATCTTGTCATCAATAGCAGTGCTGAGAGAGAGCTGTATCCACGTCTTGCCTGGGAAGGTAAATTGGCGGATGTCTCTGATGTAATTGAGCCAGTCAAAAGTATTTATTCTGAAGGTGTGTTGGAAGCAGTTCGTTTATATAACAATGTTGATAAGAAGCCGAGTTACTATGCAGTCCCAATTAATCAATTAACAATTCACATCTTCTACTGGCGAGACTTACTAGAGAAAGTAGGTCGAACTCAAAGCGATATCCCTAAAGAGTGGGATGCTTTCTGGGAGTTTTGGAAACAAGTGCAAGATGATTTGCGCGCACAGCAAAAACAGAATATTTATGGGTTAGGCTTTCCTTTTTCCACTGGTTCTACAGATACCTACTACTTATTTGAGCAGATTTTAGAGGCATACAATGTCCAAATTTTAGACTCCAAGGGTCAACTTTTGCTCAACGATCCCAAGGTGTATCAAGGTATTGTTAAAAGCTTAGAGTGGTATGCGAAATTTTTCCAGCAGGGTTACGTACCACCAGACGCAGTAAACTGGTTAAATCCAGACAATAATCGCAGCTTACTCAATCATGGCGTGGTTATGACGCCTAACAGCTCGCTTTCGATTCCTGCTGCTGTCCGCCAAGATTCTGACACCTATCGTCATAAGCTTGGTATCTTAGAATTTCCGAACAAACCTAATGGTAAACCGATGCGCTTCTTAGTCTCGATTAATGAAATAGTTTTGTTTGCCGAGTCTAAAAACCAAAAGGTAGCCAAAGATTTTCTCGCATATTTAATTAAACCTGAAATAATAGGAAACTATCTCAAAGCTACCGGAGGTCGGTATCTACCAGTAATGAAGTCTGTTTGGAAAGATCCTTTTTGGACAAATCCAGCAGATCCTCATCTTTCCACTGCAACTCAAACATTAACTAAAGATACTCGTCCATTTTATATTGTCCAAAACCCTGCTTACAGCCTAGTTTTAGAAGAGAATGTTTGGGGTAAAGCTCTCAATGGAATAGTTGTCAATAGCATATCTCCAGAAGAAGCAGCAAACACGGCAATTGAGCGGATAAAACAAATTTTTGATGAATGGCAGTAAGCGATAAGTAGAATCGCGTAAATATTTGTAGTTGGGATGAGGCAGGAGGCAGAAGTTCTAAAATGTTTGAATTTTGAATTTTGAATTTTGAATTTTACCTTGTTCTGCTATACAGGAATTTCAAGACAAAGAATATCCTGTTGCTTTTTGAACATATTTCACAACTTTTTCATAAGATTCAGGATTACTCACAGGGTTGATGATAATAGGAATAGTGCCATCTGGCAACCAAAAAGTTATCCTGCCGTTCGGTTCATGACAAAAGGAACTGATGCAGTTGAGATTAATGACATATTCATTTTTTTCGTAAATTATTTTCACCCAGTGGGCACGCTCTAATTCTAATCCTGTCACACATTCTAAATAATCGAGAATTTTTTGATAATCTTCTAGGTTATTTTGTGGGTTAATTATTATGGGAATGGCACTATCGGGTAGCCAAAAAGTAACTCTGCCATTCAGTTCATAACAAAAAGCATGGACACGTTCAAAATTTACTACATATTCTTTCCTCTCGTAAAGGATTTTCACCCAGTACGCCACAACATCTCCTCAAGTCCGAAATTTACGAATGATGCACCCTGAATATCCAAATCTACTGAAGCCTTAAGTTAATGTTGCAATTAATTTTGAATTTTGAATTTTGAATTTTGAATTGTTATGACACCTCCAATGGTGTTGGTTTGCTAGATGTTGAAAGGGAAAGAGCGATCGCTGTTTGAATGAATCCTTTAAATAAAGGATGAGGTGTACTGGGGCGTGATTGAAATTCTGGATGAAATTGGCAAGCAAGAAAGAATGGGTGCTTGGGTAATTCCACAATTTCAACTAAACGTCCATCGGGAGAAGTACCACTAATTACATAGCCAGACTTTAACAACAAATCGCGGTAAGCATTGTTGAACTCATAGCGATGTCGATGTCGTTCATAAATTACATCTTCTTGATAGAGCTTAAAAGCTAAAGTATCAGGGAGAACACGACAAGGATATAATCCTAAGCGCATTGTACCCCCTAAATCCACAACTTCCTGCTGTTCTGGCAATAAATTAATTACCGGATTAGTTGTGTAAGGGTCAAATTCAGCACTATTAGCACCTGTTAATCCCCCTACGTTTCTGGCCCACTCAATCACAGAACATTGCATTCCCAGGCATAAACCCAAGAAAGGAATTTGGCGATCGCGGGCGTATTTAATCGCGGCAATTTTGCCATCGACTCCCCGAACCCCGAAACCTCCTGGTACAACTATGCCATCAACACCTTCAAGATAATTTTCGGCTGGTTCAGTTTCCAATTCTTCTGAATTCACCCAACGCAGGCGCAGTTTGCCATAAGTGGAGATTGCAGCATGGTTGAGCGCTTCCACTACAGATAGATAAGCATCACTTAACTGTACATATTTACCAACAATGGCAATTTCTACCTCGTGCTTCGGACTATGCAAACGTTGTACCAGGGTTTGCCACTGCGTCAAATCTGGTTTACGTTGTTCCATTTGCAGCAAGTTCAGCACTTGTTCTGCCATTCCTTCCCGTTCTAGATTTAGGGGTACTTCATAGATACTTTTGGCATCTTGGGAAGTGATAACGCATTCTTCCGGCACATCGCAAAATCCCGACAATTTTTGCTTTAATCCCTTCGGTAAAGGGCGATCGCTGCGACAAACTAAAATATCTGGTTGAATGCCAATGGATCTGAGTTCTTTAACTGAATGCTGTGTCGGCTTAGTTTTCATTTCACCCGCAGAGGCAATCCACGGCACCAAAGTTACGTGCATATACAGCACATTCTGCCGCCCCACCTCTTTACGGAACTGGCGAATTGCTTCCAAAAACGGCAGCGATTCAATATCTCCCACCGTCCCACCGATTTCTGTAATTACTACAGAAGGATTTGTACTTTTAGCAACTCGCAGAATCCGGTCTTTAATTTCATTGGTAATATGAGGAATTACCTGTACAGTACCGCCATTGTAATCTCCGCGCCGTTCTTTATTAATGACTGCTTGGTAAATTGAGCCAGTAGTCACACAATTTAAGCGCGACATTGAGGTATCGGTAAAGCGTTCGTAATGCCCCAAATCTAAATCTGTCTCCGCACCATCTTGGGTAACGAATACTTCCCCATGCTGAAAGGGACTCATCGTCCCAGGATCGATATTGATATAAGGGTCGAGTTTGAGAATCGACACCGAATATTCGCGCGACTTGAGCAAACGCCCTAGACTTGCTGCTACAATGCCCTTACCAATACTGGAAACTACGCCTCCAGTAACAAAGATAAACTTAGTCATAGTAGTTTGAATTTCTAACAACTTCTAAAAATACATCCCGTCATTGTGCCACAGTTGTTGTGGTGTCATCTTCTGTGATTTGCTGTGAAAAACCTCTTAGGATTAGTAATATTAAGCTGTATTCTCACCTCCTCGGTAGCATTGGCAGAGCCATCTCTTATAGTTGTTTTTCCCCAGACAAACTACCAGACAAGTGCCCAAAAAATCTTTTTTCTGGGCACTGCACCACCAGATGGTCAGGTTTTGATCAATGGTAAGCCAATTACCCGCAGCAAAGCTGGTCATTTTTCCCCTAGTTTCCCCTTGCAGTTGGGGGAGAATCTTTTTACTGTGCGTCGCCAGAATCAAGAACTTAAGATTAAGGTGATCGGGCTTAACGCTAGTCCTGAACTACCACAGGGGGTAGCCTTTGCGAAAGATTCCCTGACTCCCGCAGTTGACATTGCCAGATTACCAGGAGAAGTAATTTGTTTTAGTGCGATCGTACCCCCTAACGCTAATGTCTCTGTAATCCTGGCTAATCAAACTATTGCCCTTTTGCCGCAACCTCAACAGGCACAACTACCAAGTAATTCGGCAGCTTTGACAGGGCGAAATCAGCCTCATGCCCAGTCTAGCGTAGGCAACTATCAAGGTTGCACCACAGTGGCAACAGCCGCCGATCTAGGAAAACCTCAATTTCAATTGACGCTTGATGGCAAGACGATAACTCAACCAGGATCTGGTAAGATTGAAATCCTCTCAAGAACACAGTTGCCAGTTTCTGAGGTTACAGTAGAATCAGGCGTTGCTCGTACTGGCCCTAGCACCGATTATTCCCGACTCACACCACTGCCCAAAGGCACACGCGCCACAGTTACAGGTAGGGAAGGTGAATGGTTGCGCCTAGATTATGGCGCTTGGATTAATAGCAAAGAAACCCGCATTTTACCTGGTGCAGTTCCGCCACAGACAATAATTCGCAGTGTCGGATACCGTCAACTCCCTAGTGCGACAGAGATAGTTTTCCCCTTGCAAGTTCCCGTACCCGTGAGCGTACAACAAAGTGAGCAAACTTTCGCTCTCACTCTCTACAATACTACTGCCCAAACGGACATCATTCGCCTGGATGATGACCCCCTAATTTATCGCCTAGACTGGCAACAGGAGGCTCCAGGACAAGTAAAATACACCTTTAACCTCAAAAAAGCTCAACAGTGGGGATACAAGCTGACATACGACGGTACAACCCTGGTTTTGGCTTTGCGTCATCCGCCTAAAATTGGGAACACAAGACGCAAGCTTTTAGCTAATTTCAAGATTGTACTAGATCCAGGGCATGGCGGTAAAGAAACTGGTGCCAGTGGGCCAACTGGATATTTAGAAAAAGATGTCAATTTGGTGGTATCCAAGTTGCTGCGCGACGAGTTGGTGAAGCGAGGGGCAACGGTGGTGATGACGCGGGAGGACGACAAGGAAGTTTCGCTCGTAGAACGTCAGGCAATTATCAGTCGAGAGGAACCATGCATCGCTATTTCCATACATCACAATTCTTTACCCGATGATGGTGATGCTGAAAAAACCAAGGGATTCGGCGCTTTTTGGTATCAACCCCAAGCACACAGTCTCGCAATGTTTTTACACAACTATGTAGTCAAAAAAATCGGTAGACCTTCTTATGGTGTGTTTTGGGATAACCTGGCGCTGACACGTCCAACTGCTGCACCATCGGTGTTACTGGAATTGGGTTTTATGAGCAATCCCGATGAATTTGAGCAGGTAGCGAACCCAGAGGAACAAAAGAAAATGGCAAAAGCGATCGCTCAAGGGATTACTGAGTGGTTTAAAAGTGTTAAATAAAATTGGAGAACTAAAGTTTTACCTTTGTATCTGGTGGAGTGCGATTAGCTAGTTTCTACTCAATGTTGCGATCGGTCTTTGTTCAAGCTTTTTGAGTTTTATAGTGTATTGCCAAGCATAGCACTTGGTGCTATATAATAAGCGAAGATAATGACCATAGCATGATAATTTACAAAACCCGATGGTTTGACCGTTGGGCACGCAAAGAGGGTTTAAACGACCTCAGCCTCTGCGCTGCTGTAAACGAAATGACGGCAGGACTTTACGAAGCCGATCTAGGAGGCGGGCTGTTCAAAAAGCGGATTGCCCACTCTGGACAAGGTAAGCGTGGTGGCTTTCATACATTCGTCGCAACCAACAAGGGAGATTGCTGGTTTTTTGTTTTCGGCTTCTCGAAAAACGAGCGCAGTAACATTAACAAAAAAGAAGAAAAAGCAATTAAAAAAGCTGGCATCAGTGCTGTTATCTTATACCAATTCTCTATGAAGATGCATAGAATAAAGCTTCATGGAACAGAGCTTCAAGGATAAAATCATAACAGGTCAAACAGGAGATTAACTCGGAAGACATTTGAGCTAACTCATGTTTAATCCGTTGGCGCAATTCC
>NZ_JAVRBQ020000008.1:0-8694 GCF_034531215.2 Nostoc sp. ChiSLP03a | reverse complement strand
GTTTCCTGAAGACACTGTTTGTAGGCGTTTTTTCAGTTCCTCTTCGCTCTCGGCGATCGCAATTTTAAATGGGCGGCTCATGGTTCTGTTAACTTACCTAGTTTGCTTCTCCCCATTATATGCAGATTCATTTTTAATTGGTATCAGATCATCCAGTCTTCTCTTGAGACGGTTACACAGCGACAACTGGATAAGAATTCACCTTATCAAGGACTCAAAAGGTTTAACTTCAAAGACAGAGATCGCTTTTTTGGTAGAGATAAGCTTATTACTAGATTATTTGAGGCAGTGAATCGAAGCAGTCTGAGTTTAGTTTTAGGAGCTTCTGGGAGTGGCAAATCTTCTGTTGTGCGTGCGGGGTTAATTCCTGAGTTGAAGAAATCTCTGGAGTCTCAAACATTTTATGACTTCATCTTTAGTCCCCATCAAGATCCCTTTGATTCTCTATATCGTTGTTTACTCAGTGAGGAGAAGGACTATAGCTTCAGTAAATCGGAAGTCGAGATTGCCCTAGAAGCGAAGGCAGATACCCTAACTAAAGTGATTAGCACCTTAAAGAAGGAGGAAGAACGGTGGCTAATTTTTGTCGATCAATTTGAGGAATTGTTCACTATTTGTGATGATGCAGACAAACGCAAAAACTTTATTTCAGGTCTTGTGCAGGTTGCCAAGTCTGGGAATAGTTCTGTCAAGATTGTACTGGCAATACGATCTGACTTTCTGGAGCAATTTAGTTTCTATCCCGATCTAGGTGTTATTGCCAATCAAAATAATATTCATCTAGTGACTGAAATGTACCCAGATGAACTGCGACAGGCCATCGAGCAGCCAGCAGCCAAGCATGGGGTCGTTTTTGAAGAAGGGTTGCTTGAACAAATTATCAAAGAAGTAGAGGGACAAAAAGGTTATCTTCCCTTATTGCAGTACACCCTGAATTTGCTTTGGGAAAGTGAATGTAAAACTTTCGGTGCCGATGGTCGTCCTAATATCGAAGACCGCACCTTAAACAAGAAAAGTTATGCATCGTTAGAGGGTGTAAGAGGAGCATTACAAAAACGGATTAATCTGATTTATCAAAATCTAAACCAAGATGAACAAATAGTCACTAAACAAGTTTTTGTGAGATTAGTGAATATTGTTGATACTGATTTAGGTAGTAAAGCGGTTAGTAGAAGGGCTTATCGAAATGAATTTACGGAGAAACCAGTAGAGAAGATTGTTAATAAGTTTATTAATGAAAATATACTAGTCAGTAATTATGATTATAGAAGTGAAGAAAAATTACTATTTAACAATAGTCAAAATCAAGAACAAGCAGCTACAGTGGAAATTGCTCATGAAATTTTGCTAACCTCATGGAATACCTTACAAAGGTGGATTGAAGAGGAAAAAGAAGCAATTATTTTCAAACATTGGTTAGCTAGTGAAGCAAGGCGTTGGCAAAGAATTCGTAGAGGAAATGAATCTAAAGCTAAAGATGAACTTTTAAAAGGCTCCAGATTAAATCAAATTGTGGAATTGAAAAATAAAGATGCTTTTAAGAATCTTGGTGGCTTTACAACAGAAGAAAAGCAATTTATTGATGCTAGCCTTGCATGGCAAAATCAAATTATTCAACGAGAGAAACGCCAGATATTCATTTTGAGGTCATTACTTTCTGGAACTACTATAGCACTTGTATTAGCTATCTTCACAAGCATATATGCCTTTACACAAGCAACTATTGCTGGTCTGGGTGAGCAAGTTGCTAAGGCAAGATTAAAGAAGCCTTTAGACGGGTTAGTTACAGCAGTTAAGCTGACTGGTGAAAGCCAAGACAAACTAATAAAAGTTCCAGACTCAGTTAGTTCTATCTTATTTGATTTCCTACAAAAACCTGTAGAAAGAAACATTCTTATAGGACATAAGCAGAATGTCACTTCAGTAACCTTTAGCCCAGATGGAAATTATATCGCTAGTAGCAGTGAAGACAAAACAGTAAGGTTATGGAATTTAGATGGTTATCCTGTTGGTAAGCCCTTCAGGGGACATGACGATTATGTTAATGCCGTCAATTTTAGTCCAGATGGACGTTATATAGTTACTGGCAGTTCTGATAAGACAGTAAGGTTATGGAATTTGCAGGGCAACTCTATCGGTACACCCTTCAAAGGACATCAAGGTGTAGTCAGATCAGTCGCCTTTAGTCCTGATAGTCAGTACATTATCAGCGGTGGTGATGACGGAATGAGATTGTGGGATTTAAAAGGCAATGTCATTCAACCTTTCTTAAAACTTAAGGGGCGACAGATCAAATCAGTTGCTTTTAGTCGTGATGGACAGACAATCGTTATTGCTAGTGGTACGTTGCAATTTTGGGACAGAAAAGGTAACTCTATTGCAAAACCTATTGAAGTACACGTATATGGTGTCAGTTCACTGGCTATCAGCCCCGATGGAAAATACATCGTTACTAGCGGTGTAGATAACATAGTCCAATTGATAGATTTTCAGAAAAAAACTATGCAAAAAACTATCCCTGAAAGTGATATTAATTCGGTTGGTTTCAGTCCAGATAGCAAGTCTATTGCCATTGCCAGTGGGAATACTGTGCGAGTGAGAGATTTGGAAGGGAATTTAATTGAACAACCTTTTTTAGGACATGACGATAAAGTTATCTCAGTTGCCTTTAGCCCGCTGGGCAAAAATTATATTGTTACTGGAAGTTGGGATAAGACAATACGGTTGTGGAATCTCGGAACTCTCAAAGAAAAAGTTTCTAACTCAGAAGATTATAAAGCTTCATTAAAATTAGCGTGCAATAAATTACTTTTTCATTCTGTTTTTGTCAAAGCTGAAACTGAAGAAGCTAGAGATGCTAGTAAAACTTGCCAGAAATACGCCTGGGACAACATCAAAATAGCCCAATTTTTAGTCAATCAGGGTAAAGCAATAGCACGACAAGCCAACCTTGCGAAAGCCGTGGATAGTTTCAAACAAGCCCAAAAGCTCGATTCCAATTTAAGTATTGATCCAGAAGCTGAAGCAAAAGCACAACGGCTTGCAGCTATGGCTTCAATTGACAGTGAAGAACAAAATAATACTGAAATAGCTCCACCTACACTACCTAATCAAGCAACTTATGGTCAAGTGAAGCTCACTGATTTCATACTTAACAACAAAAGTAATGTTATAAGTGTTGCTCCTGGAGAAAAGATTAATGGATCTACTAATTACATTTATGATTGTCCTGAGTGTGACCTGAAAGCTGTTAATCAAATTATTGTGGGTATTGTTGGTCAAAATAGCGCTCAAGCCTGTATTTACGATCAACGCGGTTCTAAGGGAGCAGGCTCAAGTACATTTACGTTAACAGCACCTAGTGAACCTGGAATTTACTACATTCGCTTCCGCTATGCTCAAGCTCGTAGATGCCAACAGGGGGCTTTAGGTTGGTGGCGAGTCAATAATGAGCCTACTGCTGAAGCCAATATAGGATCAATCATTATAAGACAAGGGAAACAGCCCAAGCAGTAAATCCCCATATCCCGACATCCCCCAACTGCTGACAGCATCGCAGTCCTGGTGAGGAGCGTTTTTGTTGCCAGAGGGTGATTGCGCTCTTTCTGCGATCGCTGCCAATAGTCAAAGCATCTTTCCAAGATTTTAAAACTCGTGGCTCGGAGTCGGCGCAGCGGAGTGGCTCTTCTGACTTTTCACGGGATGTGGAGATGTGAGTAGATTTAAGCTTCAATATTTTAAGGGCATATATTTGCTTGTGTAAGCATTGGCGTAGCCTCTCGTAGAGAAGTTCGTCGTAGACATCGCTAATTAATAACTTGGAGATCAATTGCAATGGAAATTCAGCACAATCCGCCAATTGAACATCAAAATGTCCCCATAAACCACCGTGGACTGCATGATTTTTTGTATAGTTCTGACAACGAACACGCCGCCATTGAAGTGAGTATAACTCCCGATCTGGCAAATAATGGTACTGAAATCATTGGCTTTGAGGCTTGGAGTGTAGCTGCTCAGAACGCTAAAATTGCCGGAGTTTACGCAGTATTAGATGCAGAACGTCACACGCAGTACATTGGCTATTCTCGGAATGTGTTGCTTTCCCTAAACAGCCATCTTCGCCAAAATGGCAAGCAAAAGTGTGCTTTTGTACGCGTGCAAGCATTCAAGTTCCCCAAACGTCAAGAAATGGAAGATTTGCGAGATGCGTGGATAGCAGAACTCGAAAGTACGCCACCTGGTAATGCAACTGATTGCGGAATGTGGGCTAGTACGGTAGGTGAAGCTACTAAGGCGGTAATGTCAGAAGCCCAACTTCAAGCCTACGAGGAGAAAAAGCTAAAACTGCGGAAAGCAATGGCTGATACAACCCTTTCTAAAGAGTCAGAAACAAGAGATGCGAGTGAAGCCGAACGTCAGCGTCAACTTGAAGCTGCTGTGAAAAACGATGACTGGAGTGTAATTATTGACGCACAGACACAGGAAACTAAGTATTGATTTTTGTCTGCTTGAGTGCGCTATCTGATTTTTTGAGTTAGTGGCATGAAAGTTTTGTGGAAGATGAGAAGATTTTAAAACGCAAAGGGGCGCTGAGGGAAGCGCAAAGGTTCGCAGAGGAGTGAATTCTTTGCGTTCCTTTGCGTAAACTTTTGCGTTCCTCTGCGTTAAAAAAGGATATATATGACGAGAAAATTAGATGCTCTGATTAATTCTCTAAAAGGTATAGAAACTATTACCGATTCTACCCAAGTCGCAAAATTATCCCAGGATTATCACACTTTTAGCCCTGTGTTAGTGTCGAAACTAGAGGGAAAAGTTGGGGATATCGTAGTGCGTCCCGCGAATGAAGCAGAGGTTTTAAAAGTTGCAGCTGCGTGTGCAAAACATCGTATACCTGTAACTGTGCGAGGTGCGGGAACTGGGAACTATGGGCAATGTGTACCGTTGCACGGTGGCGTAATTTTAGATATGACGCGGTTGCAAGAGATTCTTTGGGTAAAACCAGGGGTGGCGCGGGTAGAAGCTGGGGTGAAGTTGGCAGCTTTGGATAAAAAAACACGAGAAATCGGCTGGGAAATTCGTATGGCACCCTCTACGTACCGCACAGCCACAATTGGCGGATTTATTGCCGGGGGAAGTGGCGGTATTGGCTCGATCCAATATGGTATGTTAGCCGATCGCGGTAATATCTTAGCATTGCGAGTGATAACTGTAGAAGATGAACCCCGTGCGATCGCATTACGCGGCGATGATGTCCAAAAGGTAAATCATGCTTGGGGAATTAATGGCATCATCACTGAAGTTGAAATTCCTTTAGGGCCAGCTTATCCTTGGGCAGAAGTGATTGTCACCTTTGACGACTTTATGACAGCAGCAAAGTTTGGTCAGGCAATTGGTAATGCTGATGGCATGATTAAGAAGTTAATTTCTGTCTTTGCATCTTCAATTTCCCAGTATTTTCACGCGGTACAAGAGTATATTCCTGAAGGAAGTCACTCAGTATTTTTGATAATTTCTGAACCGAGTTTGGAATTTTTACCGGCTTTGGTGCAGCAATACGGCGGACAAATTACATATACAAAAACAGCTGAGGAAGCAGCCAAAGGTATACATTTAGCAGAATTTAGCTGGAACCACACTACCTTACTTGCCCGGAGTGTAGATACTGGGATTACATACTTACAAAGTCTCTTTCCTAGAGATTGCAGTTTGCAACTAGTAGAGCAGATGTATAATTACTTCGGCGATGAGGTAATGATGCATTTAGAATTTTTTCGGGTGAATGGTGTCGTAGTTCCTGGTGCATTGCAACTTGTGCGCTACACCACAGAAGAACGCCTCAATGAAATTATCCGCTATCACGAACAACATGGTGTGAGTATTGCCAATCCTCATACGTATATTATTGAAGACAGCGGCAGAAAAGTGATCGATCCTGAGCAGTTAAAATTTAAAGAAATAGTCGATCCTTATGGGTTGATGAACCCCGGTAAAAGCAAGGTTATTCAATTCCATACTCAAAATTAGCAAACTACAGAAACACATATCAGAATTTTCTCTGTATATTTGTGTAACCTCTCTCTAAAAAGCTAGCTGTTGGGCGTTTATAATTTGTGGTTTGATTTTAACAGCCGTGGGGATAACCCAAAATCCAACATTCCAATAATCGCCCATGATTGAAATTGACGGTTCCTACGGAGAGGGAGGCGGACAAGTTCTTCGCACTTCCTTAAGTCTAGCCGCCATTACCGGCGAACCCATACGAATTACAGGCATTCGCGCTGGACGCAAAAAGCCAGGATTAGCAGCGCAACACTTAACAGCAGTTCGGGCGGCGGCGAGAATTTGTAATGCCCAACTACGAGGTGATGCTTTGGGTTCAATGCTGCTAGAATTCATCCCAGGTAGTGCTGTGCAAGCGGGAATTTATACCTTTGATGTTAGTAAAGCACAACAAGGTGGTTCTGCGGGTGCGATCGCTCTAGTTTTACAAACAATTCTCTTACCTTTGGCGCTAGCATCTGGCAATTCCTTAGTGACACTAAAGGGTGGAACTCATGTGAACTTTAGCCCCACAGCGACGTATATTGAGCAAGTTTATCTGCCCATACTGCAACGCATGGGTGTAGAAGCCCAAGTCAAGTTAGGCGCTTGGGGGTGGTATCCCCAAGGTGGGGGCGAGGTAGAGTTACAGGTGGATGGCGGTGGTAAACTCGGTGGGATCGACTTGCTGGAACGGGGCGATTTACAACAGGTGCGAGGACTAGCAGTGGTGACAGAATTGCCTTCCCATATTCCGCAACGGATGGCGAATCGTGCGGAGAATTTATTACGGGAAGCTCATTTAAAGGTTACTGTACAGACTCTACGAGAAAGAGGTGTAGCACCTGGGGCGGGTATTTTTTTAACTGCTGAGTATCAGAATAGCTTAACTGGCTTTGGTGGATTTGGGCGTTTGCGGTTGTCGGCGGAAACAGTTGCAGAGATTGCTTGTCAGCAACTGCTTGAGTTTCATTACACCGGCGCACCAGTGGATGAACATTTAGCAGATCAGTTATTATTGCCGGCTGCTTTAGCTTTACAAGAAAGTCAGTATCGAGTGGCTGAAGTAAGTAGGCATTTAACAACAAATGCAGCAGTTATTGAACAGTTTGGGCTGGCGCAAATAACAGTAGATGAAGCTGATAAAATAGTGTCGATAAAGAGTTTGAATAGATGAATAAGTGCTATTACTTTAGTAGTGCTATATGGTAGAGTCTTAAAAAGAATTATTTTGTAAATTCAAATCAAGCTTGTGATCCCTTCTACCTTAAAATAAAAGCTGTAAGTTTTAGCAGACAACTTTGATAAAGCTTTAAACCTATTTTCAAAGATTCGAGTCATAAAGCAACTTATGTCATTGCAACCTGATCAAGCTATTGAAGTGTTTTATTCTTATGCTCATGAAGATGAAAAAATGCGCGATAAACTAGAAAATCACCTCACTCTTTTAAGGCGACAAGGAGTGATTACAGAATGGTATGATCGCAAAATTGGAGCAGGAAAAGAATGGCACAATGAGATAGACACTCATTTAGATTCATCTCAAATAATTTTGCTGCTTATAAGTGCAAATTTTATCGCTTCAGATTATTGCTGGGATGTTGAAGTAAAACGGGCAATGGAAAGGCATGAAGCCAAAGAAGCTAGAGTTATCCCCATAATTCTTGACTCTGTTGATTGGGAGAGTGCACCGTTTGGAAGAATTCAAGCGCTGCCCAAAGATGCTAAACCTGTTAAAAAATGGCGAAATCATAATGATGCATTTTTAAGTATTGCTCAAGGTATCCGAATAGCAATAAAAGACTTGATTGAAAATTCATAGCAATTAACTACGTAAATTTCATAATGATGACTGAGTAACGTATCAAAAATTTAAACAAAAAATGTTGTTAAATAAAAATAATAATTAATTCATATTAATAGGTGCTGAGGTCAATGTCGGCTAGTAAGCTTGTCAAAGTTTTTTATTGCTGCTCAAAATCTATTAAAGATGAACAAATGCGGCAAAAACTAGAGGAACACCTCAGTATTTTGAGGCGGGAAGGTGTGATTACTAGTTGGCACAGAAGCATGATCAGTCCAGGAAAGGAATGGGAAAGTGAAATTGATAAACATTTAAAGACATCAGATATAATTTTGGTGCTAATTAGTTCAGAATTTACTGCTTCTGATTATCATTGGGACGTTTTGGCGAAGCAAGCTATGGAACAGCATAAGGCTGGAACATCTCGTGTTATTGCTATTCTGCTCCGTCCAGTTGATGATTATTGGAAGGCCGCATTCCCCAAAGTCAAAGTTTTGCCTCAAGATGGAATACCTGTAATCAAACGAAATCCCCAGGATACAGCCTTTAAAAATATTGCTAGAGGTATTCGAGAAGTAGCCGAGGAACTTACTGATTCTACTTACTTTATTAAAAAAGTTCTGCGTTGGCTTTGGGCAACTGCGATGCTTGTTGGAAAAGCTGCTGTAAACGTTTTTATCTATGTGGGAACAGTAACCTTTTCTTACTTAACCCAAGTTGCTAGTTATGCTTGCAGGTGTTCAGGTGGCATTGCATAAGCAATAAAATCCCCTCCAGAGGAAAAATTAGGAGGGGTAATGTTAAACGAAATAATTACAATTTATGCTATCACTGATGACCTATTGAAG
>NZ_JAVRBQ020000007.1:0-11509 GCF_034531215.2 Nostoc sp. ChiSLP03a | reverse complement strand
CCTTCAATAGGTCATCAGTGATAGCATAAATTGTAATTATTTCGTTTAACATTACCCCTCCTAATTTTTCCTCTGGAGGGGATTTTATTGCTCATGCAATGCCACCTGAACACCTGCAAGCATAACTAGCAACTTGGGTTACTACCTTGGAGCAGAAGTTAATCAATGTTGGATGCTGGCTTTGGAATTGAACGATTAGGAATACTGAAAAACCTCAATTACTTCAAAACCCTAATAGGCAATTCAACCTCAGCATTGGATGAAACATCTGCTTGTTGAGCCATACTTACCGCTTTGCTTCGCGCTTCGATAATTTGACCGATCTCACGTCCCAAGCTTGGTTGACGTTCAATCATCATATTTACAGCATCTGAGTAGATAACAAGAACTTGCAAATCGTCAACTGCTTTGATTGATACCGGACTCGGTTCCCCAGTAAACAGTGCCATCTCGCCAAAGAACTCACCACGCAAGATAGTCATTACCTCCAATTCCATGCCAAACTCGTTTGTGACGGTGACTAGAGCCTGACCCGCAATGATAATATACAAAGCATTACCAGGCTCGCCCTGCCGGATGACTTTCTCTCCCGCACCGAACTGTTGTACGATAGTTCCCTTAGCTAAGTCATCCAAATTTTTTGGCTCCCTAGTTAAAGGCATAAATCCGGGAATTGAGTGCAAGTGGTTTAACTTACTTGCAGCATTATCTGCCTTATCAGCAGCTTTTACAGCTAACTCGTATCGGTAGCGATATAGTGTCAGGTTGTTTCGCTGCGCTGCGTACCAGATTCGCGTCATGAATCTATCAAGTATCTGCTCTACATCCTCAAAGTTTTCGATAAAGAATTCCACCTCATACATAATTGCAGTCTCATCATAGGATGTAGTTTTGCTCTCTGGTTCGGGTTCGGCTAATATTCCCTGTGTAGCCAAAGCTGTACTTGTTAGTACCTGTTTCACGAGGTTAGGGGGGCTATCGTAGGAAAAGCCAATATTGATACGTTGGTTATAAATGCGTTCTGGTTGGCTGTAATTATGGATTATTTCTTTGCCAATGAACTGATGGGGAACGACAATCACCTGGCGCTGGAGAGTTAGCAGGCGGACAGATCGCCAATTGATATCAATTACCTGCCCTTCAATAACCTGGTCTTCGCTATTGCCAACGCGCAACCAATCACCCACGCTGAAGGGGCGTTCGAGAAGCAGTGCAATGCCAGACATGATGCTACCCAATGTGTCCTGAAGCGCCAAACCGATCACAATCGAGCTAACACCTAATCCGGTAGCAAGACCTGCCAAATCTGCACCCCACACTGCTGCTAGCACGAGCGCGCTGCCTACAAGCACCAAAAACAACCGAGAAAGGTCGATCAGCAGTTTGGGCATCCTTGCCCGCCATGTATTTGCCTCTGCTTCTTCAAACAAAATCACATTAAACAGCGACAGAGAAGCGTAGATAACAGATATCCAAAACAGCGTTTCGACGAGCTTGGCAAAATTCCCGTTTACGTCAAGCTTTAAGACATTCCTAATTAAAAGCATCAGCATTAAGACGGGCAAAACGAGGTTTTTCACAACCCGTAGCGTAGCCGCCATCGGTTTCCCGCGCCTTTTTAGATGATAAATAATTTCTCCTAGTAAAACTATCAGGAGTGGGAACCCTAATCCGACAATTATTGCCCAAGTGTGCCAGTCCTTTGAAAAGCTTAAATTATTCATATTCTTCTTTTTGAACATTTGCTTGAAGCTGAGAACTTTTGAGTTGCCAACCCACTAGCTTTTCTTTTCCAGGTTCTTGAATTTCACCAAAGAGTTCAAAATCGTAGATATCGCGCAGGCGATCGCATATATTTTGAGAAACTAAAATTCCTCCTACAGGACAAGCAGACTTCAACCGATTGGCAATATTTACAGTATTGCCCCAAACGTCGTAGAGCAATTTATTTTTGCCAATGACACCTGCAACCACATCTCCTGAATTAATGCCGATTTCCACATCTAAATGTAAACCTTTTTCATAATTAAATCGGCGGACAAACGCCTGCATTTCCAAAGCAAAATCTACCGTGCGTTTGTCATGATCCAAACGCGGCACATTCAGTCCGCATACAGCCATGTAACCGTCACCAATGGTCTTAATTTTCTCCAAACCGTATTTATCTGTCATTTCATCAAAGCCAGTTACCAGTTCATTCAGCAGGGCAACAACTTCTTGAGGGGACATTGATTGAGAAAGCTTGGTAAATCGATGGAGATCGGAAAACAAGACCGAGACATTAGAAATCTGATCGGCAATTTCTCTATCGCCCTGTTTGAGGCGTTTAGCTACTGCGGGACTAAATATATTTAAGACTAATGCTTCATTAGAGCGATTTTCCTGAGCAATTTGTTGAGTTTCGGCGCGAAGGCTTTCTATCGTTTGATTAAATGACTTAGCTAAGTCTCCAAATTCATCTTGCGAACCAGATTTTACAACTGCGTCAAATTCTCCGGCTCCCACCTGGCGAGCGCTTTTAATTAAAGTATTGATCGGTTTGACAAAACTTGCACTCAGCCACATGGCAACAAGCGTGATCAGGGCGATGACTAAAGTAGCCCCAATCAAAACTGTTTTTTCAAACGAGTGAATTGGGGCATAAGCTTCAGAAACATCTATTTCTGCCAAGATAACCCACCTCAAACCATCAATATTTAGTGGAGCATAAGAACTCAAAACTGGAATATTACGATAATCATCGATTACCTGCGTTCCCTGTTTCCCAAACAACGCTTCCTTTACTGCTTTTGTTTGCACTTGTTGTAGGAGGATTGTAGTATTGAACTCTTTGATTTTGTTGATGGTCTTTTCATCAGTACCGATAGAACGTAGGGTTTTTGCATGACCTTTTGGGTCTTCAATCTGGAAACGAGACGCAGAGCGCATGAGATAATCCGAACCGACTAGATAAGTTTCTCCGGAATCACCCAGACCATTTTGTTTCCACTGTTTGTTGCCAGTCATCACATTGTTAATTTTGTCAATAGGAAGCTGGAACGCCAAAATACCAATGAATTGAGAGCCGTTAAAGATTGGGGACGCGATAAAAGCCGCAGGCGCACTCCCAGAAGGGATGTACGGTTTAAAATCTACTATTTTCACGAAGCCTTTTCCGTTTGCTTGTCGTGCGGCGGCGATCGCTTCTGCTAGGTTACTCTCTTTGTAGGGACCGGTAGTAAAGTTTGTAGTAAAATCGGTTTCTTTAAAAACCGTATAGACAACGGTTCCTTGGGGATCGATCAAAAACATATCGTAGTAACCGTATTTTTGCACTATATTGCGAAAAATAGGCTGATAGCGGGTGTGAACGCGGCTGTAGGAACTGCCATCGCTTGGGTCGTCAAGGAGAAGTTTCTTGCCAACGGGGTTGGGGTTAGCGACGGTGTAGTAGTACTGTAGGTAACGGGCAGCAGTTGTTTTTGGCGTGTAAGATGCGACAACGGGCGAACCTTCACTA
Source organism: Nostoc sp. ChiSLP03a (assembly GCF_034531215.2). Taxonomy (NCBI): domain Bacteria; kingdom Bacillati; phylum Cyanobacteriota; class Cyanophyceae; order Nostocales; family Nostocaceae; genus Nostoc; species Nostoc sp. ChiSLP03a. The sequence continues at coordinate 8,010 of NZ_JAVRBQ020000007.1, read as the reverse complement.
GTTCGCGCCAGTCTGGGGAGAAATTGTGTTTGGTAGTAGGTATCAATTTTTTTGTCAAAATCCGCTGGTACTGTTGATTTTTCCAGTTCGCGGTAAGCTGTCTGAAACTCCTGCATGGCGCTAATAACTGTCAGGTCTTCGCTTAAAGTCTGGCTATGGTTGTAAAGGTTTTCAAAATAATCTTCGATTTGATAAGTCTTGGCAGCTCGAAGGCTGGTTAATTGGTTGAAGACCTTTTCCGTCAGAAGAGATTTACCAGCATTAGAGCAGGTAAAGGTGCTTGCGAGCATAGCGCAAACACTGACTACCAGCAACATGACTATAAGTTTTGTCTTTATACTTAATTTATTAAGTAATTGCATATAAATTTTTTTGATATTCTTTGCCTTATTTCTCTGATTAGACAGATGGAGGAAATTCTACTTTAGCTGTGATCCTAAAAAGATTTTAGTCTAGTTGTTGGAGCGGTCGATTATTTAATAAACCTTTTGCAAAAGTCCTAATTTTGAGATATTTTTTGCGCCTAATCTATGAGAAGTCGCTTTGCATCTATGCGTGAGACAAAAAAATATTTATGCAAGATATCTAGATATTTCTGCCAATTGTAACTTCAGCGATTATCGCTAAGTGAAGATTTATATCGTGAGCCATTAGGCATAATCGCACCTTCCAGGAAAGCATTACTCAGTTCATCGTCGCTCACTTTAGCATTCTTGAGATTAGCACCAGTTAGATAAGCTCCCTCCAAATTAGCACCACTCAAACTAGCATCTTTCAAATTTGCACCACTCAGATTGGTATGACTCAAATCTGCACAAATCAAATTAGTGCTACTCAAATTTGCACTACTAAGATTAGCCTGATTTAATCGAGAAAAACCCAGTTTTGCATAACTTAAATTTGCACCACTAAGTTTAACCTGACTGAGATTAGCATTATCTAAATTGGCATAGCTGAGATTGGCATTAGTAAAATCGCTTTCCATTAAATTAGCTTTACTCAGATTGGCATGGGAGAGATTAATCTCTACTAACTCCGCACCAGGAGCATCCAAACCTCTTAAAGAAACACCATTCTTATTCAAATCTTGCAGTGCCAAAATTCTGGCATAACTAACTTTTACACCGTGTGCCGCATCAATCGTACTCCAGGCTTGATAATGAAATTGTTTTCTACGATCTGGAGCTTCCTTAATGAATAGAACTACCGCCACCACCAAACTGATAGTGTCAGCAGCACCTAAAGCCTTTGCCAGCACCGAATTCTCATCAACAATTACAACAATTACGGTAAAAATAACTACTGAAACTATACAGACTAACCATGTTGGTGCTATCCAGAAAGTATCAAGAAGTTTCTTGGGAATTTGTTTGAAGACTTCACTTAATGGCTGTTCTGATATTTTGGTCTGAAATTGCTGATAATTAACGATAAAATCATTGATAATTTCTTTTAAAACTTTACCATCTAACTGAATTGATATCAAAGATTTATTCTTTACTTCTGCTGTAGATTTAAATAGCTGATGTTCTTTTTTGTTTTCTGTTTTTAATGTTGCAGGTTTTGCTAAAGCTTCAGTTTTTTTTTCAGCTTGGACAAGTTTTGGTGAAGATTCTTCTCCCGCGCCTTTTAACATCAATGCAGTAATAGCTCTAAAAGCATCTAGCCAAGCTTTTTTGACTTCAGGAGTCCAATCTTGCTGGAGATATTGCTCAAACGTTACCAGTAGTGCTTCCCCAACTGGCCCATAATATTTGGGAATAGCTCCATAGCCGACGTGTCTAGCTCCTAGAGCCTTAAGAACTGGTTCTAAAGCTTCTGGGTTGCGGAGATTTTCTACTACTAAAACCAGAGAACTTAATAGTTTTTTCTCTTGGTTTTTCATATCTGTTTTAGTAAACAGTGGTTTCACTTCTGGGTGAGCTTGAAAAAGATTATCGTAGAAACTAGCTGCAAATTCATCAGCGCATGGTTTAACTTTTTCAAAGCTTTGTTCTAAAAGTTCAACATTTAAAGACATATTTTTTCCTTTAAAAACTCAAATTTTCTAATTCCTGCCATAAAGTAACTATAAAATCATTAGTATCCTTAATACCCATATTTGCCAGTGCTTTCCACTCTTCAGGAGTGTAATCTAAATCCTGTCCCATAATGTCTTAAGTCCAATAAGGCAACTTAGATGGATTTTCTATTAGGTCATAAGTCATTTCCAATATTTTTGTTCCCGGAGTATTTTTACCAGCCTTTGTAGTCAGGCAAAAAGCTAGTAATTTAGCTAGATTGCTTTCCGGGGGAATAGATATCAGGAAAGCCATATTTTGTGCTAAGACAAACTTGTCTAATTTCATGTTTATTTTTCCTAATTTATAAATACTTTAACAAAGGCTTTTTATTCTAAATTTAGTAAGTAAAAATGTATTTTATACAAAATTATATTAGAAGAATGATGTTGAGCGCGCTATAAAATACTTTTTATGATAAAAGCAAAGACTTTTTTAAATCCCATTCACGATAGGATTTAAAAAGTCTTTGTCAGCTAAATCAGTAGATTTAGCAATAATTAATTATCTTGCTATCGGCGATGCAGCAGCAGAGACAACGTTAAGGTTAGCAACTAACCCGTAGGTTGATACATACTCTTCTAACTCTTGCAAATCGACTGTGCCATTTTTATCGGAGTCAAGAGTAGCGAAAAGATAATCAGTTACGTACCTTCTAACATCTTCAGAGCTACGTTCGCCTGTTGTCATATCTTCTATTCGACCTAAAAGCTCCATAATCTCGTCTTTCTCGAGTGCATTGCTGCCATCTGTATCCAATTGATGGAAAAGTTTTCTCACATCTTCTGTTGCCATTCTCGAAGAACGCAGTGTTTCTCGCAGTAATTCATTACCAAATGAATTCATAAACAATATCTGCTCGATGAGTGGTATGCAGAAGAACCCCAGTGCTGCCCAAAAAATTGCATATCTTACGGCTTCGGGATTTGCAGTTGCACTAACTCCGAGGAAAAGAGCCGCCCAAAGGAAAAAGTTGGGATTAACAAGCAGGATATAAGCATCCTGAGCTTCTGCCTTGATCAGCTTGCCTTTTGTAAACACTGAAGTTAATACGGCAAAGACGCGCATTAAGATAAAGATTAATGTTGCCACTGCTAGTTGTTGCAGACAAGCTAGGGAGCGGTTCGCATCCGTTGAGAAAAATAAATCGCTCAGGAATGTTGATGGTGTAAACTGAAATCCAGTTGCCAAAGCCATTAATGCGACAGCAAGCACTCCAATAAATTTCCAGTTCTTACTGTGGTGATTTGATTCAACAGGAGATTTGTCACGCCAAAATTGAGCGATCGCTCCCGGTATTGCTAAACCAACAATTAGAATCACACCGAAAAATATCAGGCTGGAACTGTTAATTGGTAATTGTTTTGCCAAACCAAATGTAACAATCAGTGCAACTGGAGCGATGATTGATAATGTCCTTGATAAGATAGCCGAGGGATAAAGATTACCACCCCAGAGTACCGATAAAACTGGGGAAGTAAGGGCGGGTGGAACCATCCAAAAAAGCACCCACATAACTTTGTACAAATCTCCCGGATTTTGATACAAGATTCCAGAAAATATTAAAAGTAGCCCAACTACCCATCTCACCAACATCCAGGCATAGACTATATACTTCACTGTTGGAGTTACTTTGCGTTTACTCGCTGCAAAGTCAATGTCTAGGTAAGTATAAAACGTTGAAGCCGCCAGACAAGCAACGATAATCGCTCGAAATAGTTCTGAGGGAATTCCGATTGAAGAGGCGCTGATTGCCCTAACCAAGCTTCCTAGTAAGAAAGCAGCTGCATAGAGCAAAATTGCCCACATAATTGACAGATCGTTGATCTGTTTACGCACCGAAGCTGTACCGCCGGATTCCTTATCGCGAAACTTGATTAGCTCCTCACCACTGAGAGCTTTACCGTTAGGGAGTTTCAGATGTTCATAATCAGTTGGTGGTAAATCACTTAAATAAAGTGCTAAAGGCTCCAATACATATTGGTGGCACACTACTAGAACAGTTTCACCCCGTTTCAAGTGCGGTACAACCCGCTCCTCATAGAAAGAAGCAGCGCGTCCGTAAACCTGGGCAATCTTCTCGCCAGCCGGAGGTGCTTCGTTATGGGAATGCAACATTTCCTCGAAACCTTCGTAGCCCAAAGCAAGACGCAGCAGATTCAAGTTACGTCCCGCAAAGATGCCAAAGGATTTCTCACTAATTCGATGGTCGATCTCAACAGTGATATCGGGTGATTTCAGCGCCTGACTTTCAGCAAGGGCGATTTCACAAGTTTGCCGCGCCCGCCTCATGTGAGATACATATACTGCATCAAACTTCACACCTTTTTTCTTAATGTCAACACCTGCACGCCGTGCCTGCAACCTACCAAATGCTGTGAGGTCAACATCCAGTACTCCTGCAAAAATGTTACGTTCGTTGCTGGTACTTTCACCATGCCGAATAAAGTAGGCACGTCCTGGATAATCATCCTTAGACGCGCTGGTAGAATTATCAGTTTTTAACACAGTTGCAATTGTTAATGGTTTTAAGTCCGACTACCTTAACCCTCTTCCATCACTTTCGCCAACTAAAAATCGAAGCTAACTTTTAAACCTTATATTAAGAAAAAAGTTGAAGCTTTGACTTTCTAACACAATGTTATTAATCATGCTTTTGTTGTAAAAAGTCTTATGGAATAAGAACTATGATTTTATTCTTTGGCAAAAGGATTAATAAAGTATTAAAGCACAGTAAGACTAAGTAACAAATTTATCAATGCTTTTTCAATAAATTTTTGACAAGTTCAATAAAAGTTTAAGAATCTTTACAAACTATAGAAACATCTACTAGTAAAGGTTGGCGGAAATAAACAGATCGTATTGCTGGGAAAAGTAATTGTCAGGTCAATAACCATTTTGTAGACGTTAAATTCAATATTTCCCGAGCGCACCCGCAGAACGTGGGTTGTAAGAGAGGGTAAACGAAAGAGAAAGTGACAAACACTAACTCTACGTTTTTCAATTTGACCATGACCTTTATTAATTAGGAAAATAGTAGAAGCAAAACTTTATGTTAAACCCAGTTTCAAAAACTGATTAGATTGACAGTACGAGAGTCAGTGACCAACAATTGGTAGATTTTAGCGCCTAGTAAGAACTTTTCAAACATCCTCTAAGAGTGTCAAACCTGATGAACTAATTTCCAACTTACCATCATTAAAATGGCGTAAATAATAAATCGTAGTGGGCGTTGCGGAGCTATTTGGCAGATTTTAGCACCTAGTAACACCCCAGGCACAGAGCCTAACCATATAGGGAGTACTAAACTCCAATCAACTGTTCCCAGGCTGAGATGACCAAGGGCTGTAAACAGCAATAAAATCGCTGCGTGTGAAATATCAGTACCCACTAACTTCCGGGCATCAAGGCGGAAAAACCCAATCAGCACTAAGGCAAACATTGAACCTGAAGAGACGCTAGTTAGACCGACAAAACAGCCTAAAATTGCTCCCAAAGTAATTGTTATAAATCGACCAAAGTTAGTTTCTAAGTCTAACTTTGGCAGTTCGGGTAAATTAAATTTAGGGAAAAAAGTCAATAACAACAATTGCACTAGTGCTAACAATGTGACTAGCAAAATCATCCCGCCAAGCAAACGGAGCAAGATATTATCCAGGCTATACTCACCTGTATGTTTAATGAAGTGCAAAATTCCTACTCCGAACAATGAGCCTGGAACACTTCCAAAGGCTAGCCATTTGACAACTTCTGTGTCGAGGGTTTTTTGTTCCCAATGCTTGACGCTACCAACAATTTTCATCAATGTGGCAGCCACAACATCAGAACTCACAGCGATAGAAGGCGGAACCTGAAAAATAAAAATCAACATTGGGGTGATGAGAGACGCTCCACCAATACCCGTCAAACCAACGATGATACCAACAAAAAAGCTTAAGAACGGTAGTAATAAATAGTGCATACTCTTCGGGGGTTTCAACAATTAGCTATCAGTTATCAAAGTTCTGTCGAGTCTCCCACTTCTATAAGTGAGCAGCGTCGGTAAGGGTTGATTAAATCCCCAAACGAAGCCTTGATAACTGTTCACTGACTTAATTACGAGCAGTTAGAGAGCAGCAACTCAGCCAAACTATAGCCCAGTGGTAGACAGAGCTAGTTATGACAAGTTATTGTGTTTCTCAATGATTCCTGGACAACTTAAAACCTGCCTGGAAGTTTTTGTAAGCATGACAACTGGGGTTTAGCTCAATCAGTCGCTTTGCCAAACTCAACTTCTAACTAGGTTTTTCTACAGTTTTACATATAAAACCACGTAAGGCGATGCACTTACCGTATTTTACTCGTAAGTATGATTAAACGTCTAGCGTATTCGCGTTGTATATTGCTCAATTATCTGGATAATACACCGCAGTCAGTCAAACTCCCTACGGACTGGTTGCTCAAAAATTTAGCTACAAGTTATTAAGCATAGGGATAATACCAAACTTTGTAGAGACGCGATATATCGCATTTATGCTGCAATTAAGCAACATCCTGGAAGTGATTACAATACTCAAGGTCAATTTCGATTCCCTAGTTTAATGACTCATGGAAAACTTTGTTTTTTGCAATCCAGTCAAAATCCTGTTTGGCAAAGGTCAAATCGCCAACATTACTGCTGAAATTCCTGATAATGCAAAAATACTGATTAATTATGGTGGGGTAGCATCAAAACTAACGGTGTCTATAACCAGGTGAAGTCTGCATTGATAAACTTTGGCTATAGCCAATGCCTAGTTCTTTACTCAGTGTTGAAAAAATCTTGACTTACAAGCAACTATCATGATAATTTAAATCAAACCATTCGGTCGGTAATATTTAATTTACAGCAATTTTCAGTTCAATAAACTCCCTATTATCAAAATCGCTGTAATGTCCAAAGGCGAAGAAACAAAAACTAGAATTCTTGAGCAAGCAGCCGAACTGTTTAATCAACAGGGGTATGCAGGTTCATCGATGTCAGACATTATGCGTGTAACTGGATTGCAGAAAGGAGGAATTTACAATCACTTCCAAAGCAAAGACGATCTCGCACTACAAGCTTTTGATTTTGCGATCGCTCGCATTAAGCAGCATACTAGATTTACATTACGAAGCAAACACCATGCAATAGAACGTCTGCAAGCAATCATTGAGGTGTTTAGTAGCTTCGCAGAAAATCCACCGATTAAGGGCGGGTGTCCACTGCTGAATACTGCTGTGGAAAGTGACGATGCTCATCCAGCGTTGCGACAACGTGCTCAACAAGCGATGAACTCTTGGCTACATTTAATTTGTCGAATTATTGAAAAAGGAATTAAAAAGGGTGAAATTCGCCCGGAAGTGAGTGCTGATGAAATCGCTACCATCATAATCGCAACACTGGAAGGAGGCATAATGATCAGCAAGCTTTATGGAGATTCAATTCATATCCATAGAGTAATTAATCACTTGAATCAATACTTGAAAACTTCTCTTTAATTGAACAGATCGAGCAGTATTAAAAAATATCAAGATCAATAATGCTAATAAACAACAACTTACACAGACCATTAGAAGTAGTATTACCAATTCCTGTCAAAACATACGACATTGATTTTATGGGAATTGTGAGTAATATCGTGTATATCAGATGGCTAGAGGATTTACGTCTAAAGTTTTTAGATGAACATTGGCAACTCAATCAACAACTTGAGCTAGGATATACACCAATTCTAGCTGGGACTGAAATTGAATATAAACGTCCAATAAAAATTATTGATCGAGTGATTGGACGTTTATGGCTGAGTGGTTTATACCAATTTAATGTGAAGTTGCACATATCTTGATCCCCCTAAATCCCCCTTGAAAAGGGGGACTTTGATAGATGTTTTTCCGGTTCCCCCCTTTTTAAGGGGGGTTAGGGGGGATCGAATTCTATGCAGCTTTATAA
>NZ_JAVRBQ020000006.1:0-53947 GCF_034531215.2 Nostoc sp. ChiSLP03a | reverse complement strand
GAGCTGATTCGTAAAGAAAATCTTAAGGATACTCAAATCATTGCGAGGTCTGAGTTTCAGCGAATAAGTGCATTATTGGCTCAAATTCCTGAAAAGTATACAAGACAAGGACTTTACTTGAGTTTACAAATTAGCTCTCAGTCCGATCGCTCTCTGCTTTCCATTATTTTTGTAGCTTACCAATTTGAAATCTGTTATATTTCTTGTTTTTGAGAGCGATCGCCGATTATTACCATTGAGCTTCAGAACTCGGAACTTGAGCTTTAGAACTCGAAACATCAAATTCTATACTCAAACTCCGAGTTTCTAAGCTGTAACTTTCAACCTCTTAAGCAAAATTGCCGATAGATTTTCTGCACTATTGATGCTTACGGCTGCACTTTTCCAGATTTACAGATAAAATTGCGCCTTCATCAATTTTTAGTTTCTACCTTTGAAAGAGTTTAACCATTCTTGAACTTGCTCTCTTGCAATATCGCGTCCTCCAAGACCAAAGGCTAGGGCAATAGCAACTGCGATCGCACCTAGTAAAAGTCCAAAGGCTAAATTCACAATATCACTGGCAACTCCAATCTGTTGCAGTGCCATTGCCGAGACTAAGGCAATAATTGCAATCCGCGCCACTTGTCCCAAAATCTGGGCTTGGCGATCGCCTGAACTGGTAATGATGTTAAAAGCCAAATTTGCCAGGAATAAGCCAATGGCAAAGATTACCAATCCGGCCAAAATCCGCCCGAATATAATCACAATCCCAGACACTAATGCTGTCAGGGCTGGAATATTCAAGATATTCACCGCCGCCACTGTAGCAAACAGCATGATCCCCACTAAAGCAACAATGCCTACAACTTCCGATGGAGTGCGGGTTGGAATCGGTGGGGTTGCTGATTCTGTAGAAATGACGATTCGTCGGCCGGGTGTAGTCAGACCCAAAATAGTGAAAATGTTATTAAACCCTAAATTGGTGAGGATACTTGTAACCAAGTCCGCGATAAACCGCCCAATGAAATAAGCAACAATCAAAATTGCTGCAGCTGTAAAGATGGCAGGTAAAGCGTTGAGAATCTGTTGCAGCATAGCGATCGCCGGGACAGATATCGCATCAATTCGCAAGGCATTCAGCGCTGCGATCGCCACAGGAATCAGAATCAAAACATAGACAATTGTGCCGATAATACTCGATAGAGGTTGTACCCCTGCACTTGTAGATAATCCCAACCGACTACCTAAATGGTCGATACCAGTTGTTGCCAGCAAGTTCGTCACAATCCGCCGTACTACATTAGCGATGAACCAGCCAACTACAGCAATCAAGATCGCCGCTAAAATGTTCGGCAGAATTAGCAGAACTTCTGTAATTAGAGCTTGTACTGGTTGTAGAGCCTGCCTGAGTCCGAGAGTATCTAAAACTGGGGCAAGAAACAGTAAAAATATAAACCAATACAGAGCATTGCCGATCGTATCGCTAAGAGACAGCTGATTCAAGCTGGGCGCTCTGTCTTCTGGTTCTGGATTCAAACGCTCATCCAGGTTAAATGCCTGTAATGAGCGGACAGTGATAATCTTCACAATCGTCGCCAAAAACCAGGCTGCTGCCAAAAGGATTCCTGCACCAACCAACTTTGGCAAAAAGCCAATAAGTTGATTGAGGAAATTATTTAGGGGTTGAGAGGCTACTTCCAGATCCAACGTCTGTAAAACAGCTACCGCAGTTAACAGGATAATGCTCCAAAAGACTAAGCTAGAGACTAATTTCTCCACTTGGGGAACATCTTGACGACCCGTTATCCCAGCAGCAATGCGGTTATCTATGTTTGTGCGCTTGAGGATTCCTTGCGTCAGTGCAGCTGCGATCGCTGCAATCAGCCAACCTACGAGTAAGATTGCTACCGCCCCTAAAAGACGAGGCGTAAATAGAATCAACTGTTGAACAATACCTTGCACATCAGCGATTCCTTGATTCACTGCTGGTTGTATTGGTTGCAGGCTGGGCGATGATTGTGCCAAAAATTGCTGCACCTTTGTGGATAAACCAACTCCATAGGTGTAGCCCGTCGTAGACATCACCTGGGTTATTTCTTGCCAAGTTGTGTTCATGGTTTTCGGGAATTATGCTTAAGTATTCGCCGCAAACACTGAGTCAGTGTTTTGCCTATCAATTTACCAGTAAAAACATACATATTTACTCATATTTGATTTAATATACGGGCATTAGGCATTGGGTAGAGGCAGAGAAGCAGGGGGAAGGATGCACAGAAGAGGAATTTTCCCCCTGCCCCCTGCTCCCTGCTTCCCTGCTCCCTCATCTTCCACTTTGCTGAATTTTGCGTTACTCTAATTGCAGCAACAGCACTAAAGATGTGGAATGTCCCAAGTTTTGGAACAATCGATTCAAATTAATGCTACAGCTACAGTGGTGGAGCGCTGTATTAGCGATTTAGCTCTTATGCACCGTTGGCTCAACCCCGTTCTCCGTTGCGAACCTGTGGGCGAAGCTTGGAGTACCGATGTCGGTAGTAAAAGTCGTTTTATTATTCAAATTCCTCTACTGAAACCCACCTTGAATAGCGTAGTTGTAGAACGACAACCGGGTTTGGTAGTCTGGGAATTTCAGGGGTTTTTTCAAGGGCGCGATCGCTGGGAATGTCAGCCAACAGAAAAGGGAACGCTTTTACTTAACCGCTTTGAGTACGATATCCCTAACCCTTTAATTAGTTGGGGTTTTAATACTTTTGCTGCGTCGTGGACGAAAGAAGATATGCAAGCCCAGCTACGTCGCCTCAAACGAGTTGCAGAAGAACAAAAATAATTGGGCATTGGGCATTGGGCATTGGGCATTGGGCATTGGGCATTGGGAAAGAGGAGGCAGGAGGCAGAAGTTCTACAATGTTTGAATGCGTGAATTTTGAATGCGTGAATTTTGAATTGATTTCTCCCCTACTTCTCTTTACCCAGTTCGATAAGTAGCCGCCGAATCACAGATGCATCTTCGGCGTCGGGAACTTTTGCTAAATAATTTTGTAAGTCATCTATGGCTTGGGGGTAGTAACCGAGTTGATAGTAGATCAAACCGCGATCGCGCAATTCTAAATTTAAACCAGGAAACAGCAACAAAATTCGTTCAACTGCTGCCAGTGTTTTTTCTAACTCTTGCTGTTTGAGGTAAATAAATTTTAAATTTGTCAACATCCGGGCCAAAAATTGCCGATTACTAACTACAGCTAAAAATTCTGGTTGTAGCGTCACAGGTTGCTGATAAAGTTGAGATAGGCGTTCTTCGCAATCTTGGGTAAATATTATTTCACCGCCATTGAAAGCATCCACAAAAATCTCTATATCAGGAATATCTGGGCGGATCAAGAAATGTCCTGGCATACCTATACCCACCATCGGAAAATCAATCCGTCGAGCAACTTCCAGGTAAACCAGCGCTAAGGTAATGGGAATCCCCAATCGGCGATCGATTACATCATTGAAAAAGCTGTTGCGCGGGTCGTAATAGTCAATTTTATTACCAGAAAATTTTAAATCATCGTAGAGATACTGATTAATACTTTGAACTATCCGCAAAGGATATCTTGAATCAGGCAGACGTTCTTGAAGCTCCCATGCCATTGTATCAAGGGCGTTGAGATATTCTTCTGCATCTAGCTTGGGATATTCTTCTTGTGCAATGTACAAAGCTGCCTTTGCTAGATCAATTTGCTCGTCAGACTGCTGAATCTCCTGGTAAAAATATTGTCGTGCTGACGATAAATTCATAAGCTGTTGCTCGGTGGAGGTGTGAGGATGAAGCCGCAGCTCTGCCCAACTCAGGCATCGCGGCTTGGCTAAAAGCTGTTTTTGTATCTATCTTCATCTTATGGATATTCAGAAGTTTTGGAAATGAAGTTTATAGATAGCTTTATATATCTATTACTAACTAACTTTTAGTAAATGCTGCGTTGGCGATCTCTTTGATGGACTGTAACCATGCAAAGAACATAATGTAATACAAATATGAATTATTTCAAAGCAAAAGCTAGATATTTGATACCTAGCTTTTTGCCTGCAAGTGTAAATATTTAGGTAATTTAGAGTAATAGTATATTTTGCTACATTAAGTTAAAGCTAGGGCGATCGCATCTGAAAAATGAAATTAGGGATAAACTAGAGCCTATCCCGTCAATCTAGTCAAGATGGGGACTACAGCCATAGCCACCAAACACCTTTTTAAGGAATTACTAAGAGAGTTATGTCCCCGTCCGATGCTAGAGTGAAAGGTGACATTTCTTATTCTTATGTCTTCTCCGACCTTATCTGAAATCTAGCTTCACTCATTAGGCGCAGCATGGTCACAACCGCAGAAAAAACAAACATTGGCTACATTACCCAAATCATTGGCCCAGTTGTAGACGTTAAATTTCCCGGCGGGAAATTGCCACAAATCTACAACGCTTTGAAAATCGTTGGCACCAACGAAGGTGGACAAGAAATCAACCTCACCGTTGAAGTACAGCAACTGCTGGGCGACAACCAAGTGCGGACTGTTGCGATGAGTTCCACCGAAGGCTTAGTGCGTGGTTTTGAAGTCACCGATACAGGCGCTCCCATTAACGTGCCAGTTGGTAAAGCCACTTTGGGTCGAATTTTCAACGTCCTTGGCGAACCCGTAGACAACAGAGGCCCTGTAAATGCTGAGGCAAGTTTACCCATCCACCGCTCTGCTCCCAAATTCACCGACCTGGAAACTAAACCTTCAGTGTTCGAGACTGGGATTAAAGTTGTTGACCTTCTGACTCCCTATCGACGCGGTGGTAAGATTGGTCTATTCGGCGGTGCTGGTGTTGGTAAAACCGTGATCATGATGGAGTTGATCAACAACATCGCTACTCAGCATGGTGGAGTATCCGTTTTTGCTGGCGTGGGCGAACGCACTCGTGAAGGCAATGACCTCTACAATGAAATGATTGAATCTGGGGTTATCAACAAAGACAACCTCAACGAATCAAAAATTGCTCTAGTTTACGGTCAAATGAACGAACCACCCGGAGCTAGAATGCGGGTTGGTCTTTCAGGATTGACAGTAGCAGAATACTTCCGCGATGTGAACAAGCAGGATGTGCTGTTGTTTATTGACAACATTTTCCGGTTTGTACAAGCAGGTTCGGAAGTGTCGGCGCTACTCGGTCGGATGCCTTCTGCGGTAGGATATCAGCCCACATTGGGAACCGACGTAGGTGAACTGCAAGAGCGGATTACCTCGACTACCGAGGGTTCGATTACCTCCATTCAAGCAGTGTACGTACCAGCGGATGACCTCACCGACCCCGCACCTGCTACCACCTTCGCCCACTTGGACGGAACTACAGTACTGTCTCGCGGTTTGGCAGCTAAGGGAATTTACCCCGCAGTTGACCCCCTTGGTTCAACTTCCACCATGCTTCAGCCCAATATTGTCGGTGACGAACACTACAATACGGCGCGGGCGGTGCAATCAACTCTGCAACGTTATAAAGAACTCCAAGACATTATCGCCATTCTCGGTCTAGATGAATTGTCTGAAGAAGACCGTCTCATCGTAGCGCGGGCCCGGAAAGTAGAGCGTTTCTTGTCCCAGCCGTTCTTTGTGGCAGAAGTATTCACCGGTTCTCCTGGTAAGTACGTGAAGTTGGAAGACACCATCAAAGGATTCCAAAAGATTCTGTCTGGTGAGTTGGACGATCTGCCAGAACAGGCTTTCTACTTGGTTGGCGATATTAACGAAGCGATCGCCAAAGCTGCAAAAATCAAAGGTTAGTCATTAGTCATTGGTCATTGGTCATTGGTCACTGGTCATTAATCATTAGTCATTAGTCATTAGTTCAAGGCTAATGACTAATGGCAATTACAAATGACATAGGACAAAGGACAAAAGACAAAGGACAAAAGACAAAGGACAAAGGACAAAGGACAAATGACATTAACCGTTCGTGTAATTTCCCCAGATAAAACAGTCTGGGATGCCCCAGCTGAAGAAGTAGTTTTACCTAGCACTACTGGTCAATTAGGTATCCTAACTGGACACGCCCCACTTTTGACCGCCCTTGATACTGGTGTAATGCGAGTTCGGGGCGCTAAAAATCAGAATTGGGAAGCGATCGCCCTTTTGGGTGGCTTTGCCGAAGTCGAAGAAAATGAAGTGACAATTCTGGTTAACGGCGCTGAACGTGGCGACAAAATTAACCTTGATGAAGCTCGTACTGCTTACAACCAAGCAGAAACACGTCTAAGTCAAGTTTCCGCAGACGATCGCCAAGCCCAAATTCAGGCAACCCAAGCCTTCAAACGCGCCCGCGCTCGGTTTCAAGCTGCTGGCGGTTCAATCTAATTTTACTTTCTATTTCAACTTTGTAGGTTGGGTAAATGTCCAACCTACAAATTATTTATGAAGAAGAACTCAGGAGTCAGGAGTCAGAAATCAGTATTAATTCTGTACGGATGCTAAAAGTTTCTCCGTAAATAGATAGAGTATTCTGAATCCGGAATTCTGAATTCTGACTCCTTGTTTATTAAATTTTAAAAAAATTACGTCAAGTTTAAGAAATCGAGGCAAGCCTTGGTGAAGTGTTAATTTAGCTAATTAGTTGCCCAGATGGGCACAAATTATGAAAAGCCTTTCATCTTTGCTTGGTACTCGTAAACAAAATAAGGTAGCTCGTTTTGCAGCATCGTTCGTAGCAACCTTAGCGATGGCTGCGCCAGTTTCTTTGACGATCGCTGGAAGTATTCACTCTGCCAATGCCACGCCTTTAAAAACAACTACTGCATCAGTCCAGCTAAATCAGACCAAACCAAATATTGCTCAGTTACAAATTAGCAGGACTCAATATCAAGCTGCTGGAATTAATCCTGTTGTAGTGGTTCCAATTCTACTTGTGGGCGGTTTAGTTATATTTGTACCCTTATTCTTTGGCGGACTTGTAGTAATTGGCGAACGTGAAGTCGGTATTGTAGTTAGAAAATTTACCCTTTCCGGGCGCGGACTCCCTGCCGGCAGTTTGATTGCCCTCAACGGTGAAGCTGGCTTGCAGGCAGATACTTTAGCTCCTGGTTGGCATTGGGGCTATTGGCCTTGGCAGTATTCTGTAAAAAAAGAGCCAGTGGTTGTCGTTCCCCAAGGGGAAATCGCTTTGATTGTGGCAGCAGATGGTCAACCCAACCCACCAGAGCGAATTTTGGGTAAAATTGTCAGTTGCGACAACTTCCAAGATGCTCGGAAATTCCTTACTGAAGGTGGGGAAAAAGGGCGGCAAATGGGTTTTCTTACGGCTGGTACGTACCGGATTAATACCGCCTTGTTTAAAGTGATCGTGGCAGCAAATGCCAGCGCTCATGGCATGACACCAGAACAGTTGCGGGTGTACAGTCTGGCATCGGACAAAGTTGGCATCGTTACTACCTTAGATGGTGTGCCAATTTCTGCCGGCGAACTTGCAGGCCCCATAATTGAGGGACACGACAACTTCCAAAATGGTCAGAAATTTATTAATGGCGGTGGGCGGCGGGGCTTACAAGAGCAAACCTTGCTTTCTGGTTCTTGGAACTTAAACCCTTGGTTTGTCCAGGTTGAACAAGTGCCGATGACGGAAATTCCCATTGGGTATGTGGGTGTGGTAATTTCTTTTGTGGGTAAGGCACATCAAGATGTTAGCGGCGCAGCCTTCACCCACGGTAACTTGGTGAATCCTGGACATAAGGGCGTGTGGGTCGAACCGCTATATCCTGGCAAGCACCCGATTAATTCCCGGATCATGAAGATGGAACTGGTGCCAACGACCAACATTGTATTAAATTGGTCAGATCGCACTGAACGCCACAGCTATGATGCTCAACTAGCTTCCTTGACAGTGCGATCGCGTGATGGGTTTGCCTTTGATTTGGAAGTAGCGCAAATTATCCATGTGGGTGCTTTAGATGCTCCGAAGGTAATTTCTCGCGTTGGTGCAATGCAAAATCTGGTAGACCATGTATTAGAACCAACTATTGGTAATTATTTCCGCAACTCAGCCCAAGACTATACTGTACTAGACTTTCTTACCGCTCGGAGCGAACGACAATCTGAGGCTGCTGAGTATATTAAAACAGCATTGCGGGCTTATGACGTGCAAGCGATCGACACCCTGATTGGTGATATTCAGCCACCAGCATCGTTAATGCAGACACAGACAGACCGGAAAATTGCTGAAGAAGAACGCAAGACTTATGAAGTCCAGCAGATGGCGCAAACCCAACGGCAGCAGCTTGTTCGCGAAACGGCACTCGCTAATATCCAGCAAGAAATGGTAAAATCAGAGCAGAGTGTGCATATTGCTGAACTAAAAGCCCAAGCCCAAATCAAAGAGGCGAACGGTGAAGCTGAGGGGACAAAACTCCGGGCAATTGCTGAGGCTGAAGGTATTCGGGCCACAGGTAACGCCAAAGCTGAAACCTACCGCGCTGGTGTGGAAGCCTTGGGTTCACAAGGTTATACAGCAATGCAACTAATGCAGATTATAGGCGATCGCAATGTCCGCTTGATACCAGATGTCTTAGTTGGCAGTAACGGCAGCAATAATGGCTTAGTGGATGGGCTACTATCCTTGATTTTATGGAATCAAACTGGTAAGGGTGAATTGACACCAACACCTTTGCATCCACAACCAGTAGTTAACAATGGACAACCGACCACAGAAAACGGTTATCCACCGATAGTTGTGAATTTTCCGGCGGATAAGTAACATCAGGAATATGAGGTAGGGGCATAACATTGTTGTGCCCTTATAAAATAGGACTTACGCACGAGTTACGGAATAACGAACCGCAGAGGCGCAGAGGACACGAAGAAATCAGAGTTTGAGAGATATTTTGCGTAAGTCCTATAAAAAACAAACGACAGTATCTTATTGTGGGCATTTTGCCCACCTTGTAGGTGGATAAATTTTGCTTTTACAAGAACGTTATCGTTTAATTAAGCAGATTGGTAAAGGAGGATTCTCTAAAACCTTCCTCGCTGTAGATGAGGGTGAGTTTCCTCCAATTCCTTGCGTCGTTCAAGAATTATCGCAAGAATACGAGACTTCTATTACTTTTGAGCAAAAGGCGCAACAACTAGAAAAATTAGGGAAGCATCCACAAATTCCCGCATTACTAAATTATTTTCAGCAAGAAGGGCATTTCTATTTAGTGCAAGAGTTTATTGCAGGCACTAATTTAGCTCAGGTGGTTGAAGAAGAAGGCGCTTTTAATGAAACTCAGATTTGGCAACTTTTAGAAGATGTGTTGCCAGTTTTGCAGTTTATTAGCGATCGCCACATCATCCACCGCGATATTAAACCCCAAAATATCATCCGTAGATGCCCAATTACCAACAAGGCAGATTTCGTCATAGTCGATTTTTCCACTGCGAAAATCGTTACAGAAATCGATCGTTTAACATCTGAAACCAGTATCGGTAGTCCAGAATACGCTGCACCAGAGCAAACAAAGGGAAAAGCCGTTTTTGCTAGTGATTTATATAGCTTGGGTGTAACTTGTATTTACTTACTTACCCAGATTTCTCCCTTTGATTTATTTGATATTGCAAACGATTGCTGGGTTTGGCAACAATATCTTACTACTAAGGTAAGCGATGTCTGGCGACAAGACTCAAAAAGTCTACGCTTGGCGCAAATTCTCGACAAACTACTGCAAAATGCGGCGAACCGTCGCTTTCAATCAGCTGATGCAGTTATGCAAGCAATGGGTATTCAATCCAAAATCCCAGTTGCGCCGTCAGTGCAGCAAAGGTGCGCTCCTCTTTGGCGATGCTTGCATACCCTAACTGAGCATTCTGGGGCATTAAGTAGTGTGAATGCCCTTGCCATTAGTCCTGACGGTCACACTTTAGCCAGTGCTAGTGATGACAAAAACATCAAATTGTGGGATTTAAATACTAAAAAAGTCCTAGCTAGCTTATCAGGGCATTCTCAAGCTGTAAAATCAGTTATCTTCAGTCCTAATGGTCAAATTCTGGCAACTGCTAGCGATGATAAAACTATCAAATTGTGGCAGTTTGATACATTAAAAGAAATCTGCACCCTTTGGGGACACGCACACGCTGTAAAATCAGTTGCTTTCAGTCCAGATGGGCAGATTCTCGCTAGTGGTAGCTGGGATAAGACAATCAAACTCTGGGATGTCAATACTGGCAGAGAAATTTGCACTATAGCCGGACACCAATTAAAGGTAAATTCAGTGGCATTTAGTCCCCAAGGACAGCTTTTAGCCAGCGCTAGTTATGACAGAACAATTCGCCTGTGGCAGATATCAAGAAGAGGCAGGGGAGCAGGGAGCTGGGAGCAGGGAGATATGGATAGTGCTGAGTTAAAAGACCGCCTACAAGGAACAAAGGAAATTTCCCCTTTCCCCCTGCCCCCTGCCCCCTGCCCCTTTCCCTCTGCCCCCTTGCCTCATTTCCCTCGCTTATTAGGCACCCTTTCGGGTCATGCATGGGCGGTTTTGACAGTCGCTTTTAGTCCTGATGGTCAAATTTTGGCGACGGGTAGTGATGATAACACTATTAAATTATGGGACGTAAACACTGGTCAGCTAATTTGCACGCTTGTAGGCCATTCTTGGTCTGTGGTGGCTGTGGCTTTTACTGCCGATGGCGAAACACTCCTAAGTGCAAGTTGCGACAAAACAGTTAAACTTTGGAGGGTAAGCACAGCAGAAGAGATTGTTACTCTCTCTGGTCATGTAGACTCAGTATCTGCTGTTGCTGTGAGCAAAGTTACACAATTAATTGCAAGCGGCAGCCGGGACAAGACTATCAAACTGTGGCAGCTTGTAGAACAGGACAATAGCTAATTTTGTAATATCAAGCGCTACCTGTAAAGGCAACTTCTGGAAATTTCAATTGAGCTTCTGCCATTGGACGGTTTCTG
This sequence comes from Nostoc sp. ChiSLP03a, assembly GCF_034531215.2. Taxonomy (NCBI): domain Bacteria; kingdom Bacillati; phylum Cyanobacteriota; class Cyanophyceae; order Nostocales; family Nostocaceae; genus Nostoc; species Nostoc sp. ChiSLP03a. The sequence continues at coordinate 43,022 of NZ_JAVRBQ020000006.1, read as the reverse complement.
CCTTCCTCTTGCCAGTAGTTAATCACTTCTGTTGCTTTATTAAGCAACTCAACACGATCCACATCAGTAATCCAATGTTTGGACTCTAATTCCTTTTTTAACTCTTCCCAGGCATCATTTCTGGGCCAAAAAAAGTACTTAGTCAAGGGACTGGTGCCTTTACCTACAACTTGGTCGACTGCGAGAGCAACGTTCTCGTCTAACCACAAAATTTTCAAAATAAACTTGGTCAATCACACCTCCGGGAATTTCCGGGCATTTAGGATAGCGATCGCTTATTTTAACGCAATACCCTATCAAATGACCAAACAGTGATTGAGAATGGTCTAGCATAAGGTTTAGTCGGCGCTAACAAAAGATGCTTATGACTGCTCAACTGCCCGAATCTCAAACAACATCTGGTTCAGATTTGTACGAGCAAGACTTTTACCTGTGGATTCAAACCACGGCAGAACTGCTCAAACAAGGTCGGCTCACAGAACTGGATTTAGAGAATTTGATTGATGAAATTGAAACAATGGGCAGGAGTGAAAAGAAAGCACTCAGAAGCAACTTGGAAGTGGTACTAATGCATCTATTGAAGTATAAATATCAAGCCGAGAAGCGCTCTGGTAGTTGGCGAGCAACAATTCGGGAGCATCGCAAACGCCTCAGACAAGCTCTAGAAGAAAGTCCTAGCCTCAAACCATATTTTTATGAGGTTTTTGGGCTGTGTTATGACGATGCTAGACTCTTGGCTGCTGATGAAACTGAATTGCATTTGGCTATCTTCCCCGAAGAATCTCCCTTTACGCCAGAGCAAGCCCTCAATCCCGATTTTTTACCTGAGTCATGAGCGGATTATGATGATGTAAAACTCTTTTGCTTCCTTACCCCATGACTCAACCAACTTCTGCAAAAGCGATCGCTATTTTTGATATTGATGGCGTTGTGCGCGATGTTAGCGGTTCCTATCGCCGGGCGATCGCAGATACCGTAGAATATTTTACTACCCAAGCATATCGTCCAACCCCACTAGATATTGACCAACTGAAGTCTGAAGGCGTGTGGAATAACGATTGGGAAGCATCGCAGGAATTAATTTACCGCTACTTTGAAACCCAAGGACAAACGCGCGAACAACTGCAACTAGATTACAGTGCGATCGTTAAATTTTTTCAATCGCGTTACCGAGGCTCAGATCCAAATAATTTTACTGGTTATATCTGTAATGAACCCTTATTATTACAACCCAGCTATTTAGAACAACTTACTCAAGCCGGGATTGCCTGGGGATTTTTTAGCGGTGCAACTCGTGCTTCCGCCAACTATGTCTTAGAAAAACGCCTGGGTTTGAAATCTCCGGTGTTGATTGCAATGGAAGATGCACCAGGGAAACCCGATCCTACTGGACTTTTCGCTACAGTTCGTGAGTTAGAAAATGGAATTGAGCAAAAATTAGCGATCGTTTATGTGGGAGATACGGTAGCAGATATGTATACCGTCGAGAAAGCGCGAAATCTAGATTCTGCTCGCACTTGGCTTGGTATAGGCGTTTTACCGCCCCACGTACAGGAAACAACAGCGCGTAGTGATGCTTACACTAAGACACTAATAGCAGCAGGAGCAGCAGTAGTTTTGCGTAATGTCCAAGAATTGACTCCAAGGCAGATTCAAGAATTGGTAAGTTCATTTGCTTGATCTGTGGTCTAAGATTAATCAAGCTAGGGGTGTATGAATGACTGGCTGATAACAATCTTGCTTTAATCATTGGGAGATAAATAAAAATGTCTGCACTTAAACTGCCTAACGGCCCCCAAACTCACCCTTGGGTACAGACGTATCAATGGCTTACTAATCCCTTAGAATACCTAGAAGACTGTGCTAAACGCTATGGTGATATGTTCACTCTGCGAATCGGCCCAGTTTTTACGCCTCAAGTCTTTATTAGCAATCCTCAAGCGATTCAGCAGATTTTTACTACCGATCCTAAACAGTTAGATTCTGGTGCAGCAGCGGGTTCAGGAACGCCTTTATTAGGGCCAAATTCTCTACTATCCTTAGAAGGAAAACCTCACCAGCGCCAGCGTAAACTGCTAACACCTCCTCTACATGGGGAAAGAATGCAGGCTTATGGTGATTTAATCTGTGAGATCGCCAAGCAAGTAACTAGTGAGTGGCCAGTTGGGGAAACCTTTACAGTCTTGCCATCCATGCAAGAAATCTCCTTTCAGGTGATTTTGAAGGCTGTATTTGGTCTAAAGGACGGACTTCGTTATGAAAAACTCAAAGAAACACTGATTGCTATCCTGAATCCAAAAAGACCTGTTGTACGGGCAATAATGCTGTTTTTCCCATTATTACGACAAGATTTCGGGCCTCGCAGTCCTTGGGGAAGTTATCTACGTTTGCGGCAGGAAATGGACGATCTCATCTATGCTGAAATTCAAGAAAGGCGATCGCTTGGCGACCAGTCTCGAAGTGATATTCTGTCTTTGATGATGGCGGCTCGTGATGAAGCAGGTGAGCCGATGACAGACATAGAATTACGTGATGAATTAATGACTTTGTTGATTGCAGGTCATGAAACTACCGCTAGTTCTTTAGCATGGGCACTGTATTGGATTCATCATCAACCTGAAGTCCGTGAAAAACTGGTGCAAGAACTGGATAGCCTGGGTGAGAACAAAGACCCAAACGCCATTTTCCGATTACCTTATTTGAATGCGGTTTGTTCGGAAACAATGCGCCTGTATCCGGTGGCGATGTTGGGATTAAATCGATTGGTTAAATCACCTTTAGAAATTGCAGGCTACAAATTTGACCCTGGTACTATATTGGTTCCTTGTATTTATTTGAGCCATCATCGAGAAGATTTATACCCCAATTCAAAGCAGTTTCAGCCAGATCGTTTTCTGGAAAGACAATTTACTCCAGCTGAATTTTTGCCCTTTGGTGGCGGGAATCGTCGCTGTATTGGCATGGCATTTGCCCTGTTTGAAATGAAACTGGTATTGGCAACTATAATATCTGATTGGCAAATGAAACTAGCTGATACACAGTCAGTACTGCCAGTTCGCAAAAGCTTCCTGTTAGCACCAGGCGGTGGTGTACCAATGGTGGTAACTGGAAAGCGTCAGCAAAATCAGCGAGTTCTTGAGACTAACTTAGTGTAAAAAGTCTCAGAATCAGGTGGGAGCGATCGCTTCGCTTCCCCTGTTATTTACCTGCTAATTACTGGATTTTCAAGAACTTATCCAAAGCAGTAACTAGGCTGGGAGGCCAACGGCGGATATTTTTTACCCAGTCGATATCCTTGTAGCGGCTATCAAGTCCATAAGCTGCTACCCAGTTGCTTTCGGCTTCACCTTGTTCTCCATTTACCCAATATGCAGCTGTGAGGGCGGCACGCACATCAGCAAATTTGGAGTATTTCCGGGCGATATTTCGCATTTCACGGATTGCTTGCTCTTTTTTACCAGTTTCATAAAGAGCGAGGGCGTAATTGACACGGGCGAAGGCAAAATTTGGGGCTATCTCATTAGATTTTTTGTAATCTGCGATCGCCGAATCCCATTTTCCTAAACCTGTTTTGGCATTACCGCGATTGTTATACGCCATCGCATCGTTAGGATCGAGTTCTAAGACATGATTATAATCTGCGATCGCCTCATCCCATTTTCCCATCCCTTCCAACGCCGCGCCCCGATTCAAATATGGATCGGTAACATTTGGCGCTAATTCTATGGCTTTGTTATAATCTGCCAGCGCCTCTTGTAACTTATTCTGACTCACCCGCGAATTTCCCCGATTACTCCACGCCCCCGCATTTGTCGGAAATTGCTCAATAATTTTTGTCCAGTAAGTTTCAGCCGTCGCAAAGTCACCTTGATTCGTCGCTAGAAACGCTTGATTTGCCCACTCATCACCTTGTTTTAACTGTTCTTGAGTAATGGGCGGCTGAGATTGTGCCATAACTGGTGTACCCCAGCCAAACACAAGTAACAGACTGAAAAAAATACTAATTAACTTAATCATCTAGGTTTACCTAATTTGTCATTTGTCATTTGTCATTGAGTATGGAGCAGAGGAATGGAGTTCAAAGGCTGATTAAAAGAGTTCAAACACTCATTTACGAGTATCAATCAATGCTCCATGCCCCATGCCCAATGCCCCATGCCCAATGCCCAATTTCCCATAATTACAATAATGACAACTGTTCATTAGGCGGCGTAAATCCCAAATGCTTATATGCTGCCTTTGTCGCCATTCTGCCGCGATGAGTTCTAGTTAAATACCCAATTTGCATCAGGTAAGGTTCGTACACCTCTTCAATTGTTTGAGTATCTTCACCCGTGGCTGCTGCCATTGTTTCTAACCCCACTGGCCCGCCATTAAATTGTTCAATTATTACACTCAACATCTGGCGGTCTGTCCAATCTAAACCGCAAGGATCTACTTGGAATAGTTGCAATGCTTCAGATGCAATGTTTTCATTAATCTCCCCAGATTCTTTTACTTCCGCATAATCACGCACTCGTTTTAGTAATCTATTAGCAATACGTGGTGTTCCGCGGGAACGACGGGCAATTTCTGTGGCACCATCTTCTGTAATAGGGGTTTTGAGTAATTGAGCGGTTCGCAGTACAATTTGAGTCAGTTCGTCAACTTCGTAAAATCGCAGTTTTTGAATTAAACCAAAGCGATCGCGCAGTGGTGAAGTTAAAGCACCCACACGGGTTGTAGCCCCTACTAAGGTAAATTTTGATAGCGGCAAGCTTCTGATCCGAGCACTAGAACCCTTACCAATGGTAATATCTAAGCGATAATCTTCCATCGCGGGATAGAGAATTTCCTCCGTCATCCGCGAGAGGCGATGAATTTCATCTACAAATAAGATATCCCCTGGCTTGAGGTTCACTAGTAGCCCAACAATATCTCGTGGACGTTCTAAGGCTGGCGCACTGGTAATTTTGTAATTTACCCCCATTTCCGATGCTAAAATCATTGCCATTGTGGTTTTGCCCAATCCCGGCGGCCCATACAGAAGCAAGTGATCCAGTACCTCACCACGAGACTTAGCTGCTTTAATGGCAATATCTAGCACATCCTTTAAATCTTTTTGCCCAATGTAATCAGCAAAGCGGTGTGGTCGAATACCTTCTTCTTGCTGTTCTTGCTCATCAAGAGCAGCTTCAGGCTGCAAAATATTTTCTGTGGATGGTGCTTTCGCCGACTCTCGACGCTGCTTTGGTTCGCCGTTGGGTTCTGGAGGCTGTTTTTTCGATGAGATTATCGCCATAATTCAGCTATCTATGTTTAAGGGACTGGGGACTGGGGACTGGGGACTGGGGAAGGCAATAGGTTACAGGTTATAGGGTACAGATTATTCATCTATAACCTGTCACCTGTCACCTCTTTCCTAATTCCAATGCCTCATTCCTCATACTTGTGAAAATTTTCGTTTGAGAATACCCGCGCCAATTTAAAATTTAAATTCCGGCTAATTACCCAGAAGTACAAAAGTTATTATGTTATCTAAAAGAATCTTACCGTGCTTAGATGTGAAGGCGGGACGGGTTGTAAAAGGAGTTAACTTTGTTAATCTCCAAGATGCAGGCGATCCGGTAGAGCTGGCCAAGGTTTACAACGAAGCCGGTGCTGATGAATTAGTATTTCTGGATATTACAGCTACTCATGAAGACCGAGCTACAATTTTAGATGTGGTCTACCGCACTGCTGAACGGGTCTTTATTCCATTGACTGTAGGTGGTGGCATTCAATCCTTAGAAAATGTTAAAGCTTTGTTACGGGCGGGCGCAGATAAGGTTAGTATTAATTCTGCGGCAGTGCGGGAACCAGACTTGATTAATCGGGCAAGCGATCGCTTTGGTAATCAGTGCATAGTTGTTGCTATTGATGCCAGACGCAGAAATAACCCGGAGAATCTAGGTTGGGATGTGTATGTGCGGGGTGGCAGAGAAAATACAGGCTTAGATGCCCTATTGTGGGCACAGGAAGTTGAAAAACGGGGGGCCGGAGAACTGCTAGTCACAAGTATGGATGCTGATGGAACCCAAGCCGGGTATGACATTGAGATTACACGGGCGATTGCCAATGCTGTAGAAATTCCAGTTATTGCTTCTGGTGGTGCAGGTAATTGTGAACATATCTACACTGCCCTAACTGAAGGCAAGGCTGAAGCCGCATTACTTGCGTCACTGTTACATTACGGACAATTAAGCGTAGCAGAAATTAAAACTTACTTGCGCGATCGCAACGTGCCAGTCAGAACATTTTGTTGATCCACCATTATTCATTTAATGACATCTATCTAAGGTTAGACACACTTCCTGAAAAGGGTGTTAATATTATTTTACAAGTATTAACAAATATTAAGAAATATGTTGCTTCCTATTTTACTTTTTGATGTTGCCCTGGTAGCGTGGTCGCTGCACTTAATGGAGAAAGCCTACGAGAGTAAAGAATTTTCTCTAATGTTGGCTGGTACCTTGGTTGCTCTTGCTGCTGCTGCCATGTTAGTAGTTTACTTTTTAATGGGGCATTGTATGACCTATTTGTTGCAAGTATCCTAGAGAGTACTGAGTGCGAGAGGGGATATTTAAAATTTAGTTTTCAGAAACCTTGACAAAGTCATAATAACTAAGCAATAATGTATAGCTTATTTTAAGAAGATGTTTTAAAAGTATCCAAAAGTATAATTTTTGCCTTCTAGAACAGGTAAGTGTAAGGATAAATATGGCTGACCAAACCTAATTTATACATCATTTTTTGAGTTTTACTTTCTGGAGTAATTCATCTTTAATCCGGTTCAGAATTGAAGTCTCATCCAAATTTGTCAAAATCCGATTAATCACTGCTTTCGGCCCATCAGGCCCCCAAGTTGCGCCATTGGCTAAATAAACTTTGGTAACTTGTCCAATACCGTAAGAAGAAACACCAGCGACTCCTCCTTGGGTAATCGCCACCGATATATAAGGGCCTAGCGCAATACCACCCGTAGCTGTTGCCGAAATCCCAAGTAAAGTTTTTAATCCACTCAAGCCTAAATTTGCTAACAATTCACTAGCACCGATACCGCCCATACTCAGGGCGATTTTTTGTAGCAATTGTACAGCGCCAGCTTCGGTCATGGAGAAGCCATAAAGTTTAGATAAACCCAAAATTAGAGCAATATCAATTACCACACTACTGAGAATATCTACCACAGTTAGAGGATTGAGTGCGATCGCTAATGCCTTAGTCATCACAGCTTTCCAAATCAACTGATTGGCATTCTGTTCCCGAATCATCAGTTTTCTCTCAACCAATTGCTCATTTACAATGTCGGCATAAAGCATGGTATTAAGGGCAACCAAAGCTTTACCTTCACGATGCAGAATTTCCAATATTTTCAGCTTCAGTTCCTCGACTTGGGCATTCCCTGTACGCAACTGTATGCTCCTCGTACCATCAGGGCGACGAATCGCCGTCTTCACCAATGGCGATGCCGCAGCCATAACTATTTCCAAAGGTGTGAGTAATTCCCGCACTCTTTCATCCCGGATTTTGTGATAAATTGCCATCCGGTCTGCTTCTGGATACTGGTCTACTTTGTTAAACACCAAAACAATCGGTTTACCTGCTTCCCGCAACTGAGAAAGGGCTATGTATTCCAGTTTTGTCATATCGCCAGAGATCACAAACAGAATCAAATCTGCTTGTTTTGCAATCTGTTCAGCTAAGGCGGCACGAGTTGCACCATCTACTTCATCTAACCCAGGAGTATCAATTAATTCCACTTGTGATTGACCTACACCAGGAAGAGTCACACGCAAAGCACGTTCAGTTTCCCCAATCATCTCCTCGCTAATACTCCAATTAACTGTTTGTGCAGTACGGGTGACACCGTGCAGCGGCCCAGTTTCAAATACCGTTTGCCCAACCAAAGCATTTAGTAGCGAAGACTTACCACGTCCCACCATGCCAAAAGCCGCAATCTGCACCACCATGCGGTCTAACTTCCCTAGCATAATTTCCAAATCAGCAATTTCTGCCTCCAATCCGGTTTTTTCCTGGGGAGTAAGATCGAGATTGGCTACCAAGTTTCGCAACGCTGTTTGTGCTTGTTTATAGTTCAGTTCCGTCTGAATGTCTTCAAAACTGAAAATAGCACTATCCAATTCTTCCTCCCAGCTGAGAGAATTTGCGTCAGTGTTGAAATCGCTTTGATGAGGTTCAGGCACGGGCAATGTCGAAGTCATATTAATTTTAGATTTTAGATTTTAGATTTTAGATTTTAAATTTTAGATTTTAGATTTTAAATTTTAGATACAGTTCATTTACTATCCTAGTTATTTTTATGAGGGGTTTGGCTAGACGATGCAGACAAAGGAGACAAGGGGCAAGGGGAATAAATATGCCCAATGCCCAATTCCCAATGCCCAATGCCCAATGACTAATGACTAATGACTAATGACTAATGACCAATGGCTAACAAAACGTCATAAACTGAAAAATGCATCTAAATATAACGCGTTAGGATCTTGACTAAATTACCTGTGCGGAAAATCGTTATTGCCGGCAACTGGAAAATGTTCAAAACCCAGGCAGAAACCCAAGAGTTTTTACAAGGATTTCTGCCTCATTTAGAGGAAACCCCCCAAGGGCGAGAAGTGATATTGTGTCCTCCTTTCACTGATTTAAACGTTTTGTCCAAGACTTTGCACGGTAGCCTCATCCAACTGGGGGCACAAAATATCCATTGGGAAGAATATGGAGCCTATACGGGTGAGATTTCTGGCCCAATGCTGGCAGAAAGTGGTGTGCGCTTTGTGATTGTCGGTCATAGCGAACGACGGCAATATTTTGGAGAAACGGACGCCACCGTTAATCTGCGCCTCCGAACTGCTCAAAGGTTTGGTTTGACTCCAATTCTTTGTGTTGGCGAAAGTAAACAACAACGAGATGCGGGAGAAACTGAATCACTGATTGCTCTCCAACTCGACAAAGCCTTGGTAGATATCGATCAAGATAATTTGGTGATTGCTTACGAACCGATTTGGGCGATTGGCACTGGCGACACTTGTGAAGTAGAGGAAGCTAATCGAATAATTGGCTTAATTCGTAGCCAGTTGACTAATCCGAATGTATCAATTCAATATGGCGGCTCAGTCAAGCCGAATAATATTGATGAGATTATGGCTCAACCAGAAATTGATGGCGTCCTCGTGGGAGGAGCAAGTCTAGAACCTGAGAGTTTCGCTCGGATTGTGAATTTTAAATCAGTGTGATGTGCTTTTTTCTCGTTCCCATGCTCTGCATGGGAATGCCTAATGTAGATAAGAAGAATTCAGAATTCAGGAGCGGAGCCGGAGACGCTCCGCCTCCGGTCAAAATTCAGAATTGAATTTTGTAAGACTATTTTTAATGACAAATGTTCCAGATATTAAGTATTCAGAAGTTGGAAATCTTTATTTCCCACCCACTTACTTACCCTAATGGATGTTGCATCCAAATGAGAACCGCTATATATATATTCCAAGACTAGATCAAATTTAAGTTCATCTATGATCGCAAAGCCTTGGGATGCTCAACTTGCTTACTGGCTAATTAAACCTCTAAAAGACAGTTGGGTAAATCCCAATCATCTTACTACAGTGCGACTTTTGACAGGGTTGGCGGCGGCTGTCGCCCTCGCAGTTGGTAATACCATTTGGGTTAATCTTGGAGCATGGCTATTTGCTTTATCTAACTTTCTCGATCATACAGACGGTGAATTAGCTCGTTTGAGTGGGAAAAGTAGCAAATGGGGACATCACTATGACCTTGCTAGTGACGCTATCATCCATATTCTATTGTTTGTGTGTATGGGATATGGTCTTAAAGAGGGAAAATTTGGTTGGTGGGCGTTGGTGATGGGGATAGTATCTGGGGTGTCTGTTGCTTGCATCTTTCATTTACGAAACCAAATGGAACAACGTTTAGGTAAAGACGCCAGCCGTCAACCAAATTTCGCCGGCTTTGACATTGAAGACGTGCTATATTTGTTTCCCATAGTTCCCTTACTGAATGGACTAGAGCCTTTATTAATAGCAGCGACAATTGGCGCGCCAACCTTTGCTATATGGGTAATTTGGCAATTTTGGACACTCCCGCAGCCAGAATCAAACTAGATAAGGAAGCAGTGAGAGAATAAATAATTATCAATGGACATCAATGGAGCTTCAAACTGAAATTGATAAAGCTATAGCAGCCGTTGATTACCAGAAACTTCAAGCTGAGTTTCAAGCTCAAAATGAATTTTTGGTGGTTGAAAACTTTGTCCCTAACTCCATTATTGAGCAGTTTTTGGCGCTGTTGCCGTCTTTGCAACCTGCTATTAACCGCAACTATATTCCCAATCATAAAAAGGGCGGTAGTATCAGCCGCTATAGCTTAGATAGCCTTGCTCCGATTTTTGGAGAGTTTTATCAACTCAGTGCCTTTTTCGAGTTCCTGAACAAAATTACGGCAGAAAAACTCCTTCCCTGTCCTGATTCCGATCCTCATACTTACGCGCTGTACTATTACACTGAGCCTGGAGATCATATCCAGTATCATTACGATACTTCTTACTATCACGGGAAACGCTATACAGTGTTGCTTGGTTTGGTTGATAATTCATCTAGTAAACTGGAATATCAACTCTACAAAGATATTCCAGAACGGGAAACTCAAACGCGATCGCTCTCCATAACCCCTGGTACTCTAGTCTTATTCAATGGTGACAAACTTTATCACAGAGTGACCCCTTTGGGTGACAACGAACAACGCATTGTCTTGACTTTGGAGTATGTCACCGACACCCGCATGGGTATGTTAAAACGTTTTGTCTCAAATATGAAAGATGCGATCGCCTATTTTGGTTTTCGCCAAGTGTTTCGCTCTTAGCACTACCATTTTCCCTTCTGCCTCACTTCGACTACGCTCAGTGACCACCTGCCTCCTCTATGTTAAGAATTAATTAACAAATATTGTCTTGAACGAAAAACAGTCATTATAAAATACTGGGGAAGCTTCCAGATTTCCTGGTGTCTAAGCTACTGTTGGTGATTTGACGATGAAGGCAATTATCTTAGCTGCTGGCGTTGGACGACGCTTAGGTAAAGACGGGCAAATCCAACCCAAATGCTTACTGAAGTTTAACGGCAAATCTCTATTAGAGCGGCATTTTAACAATCTCCGTCATTACCAAATTGATGAAGTAGTGATTGCTGTGGGTTATCAAGCAGAAAAAATTCAGGATGAAATCAAAGCATTAGGAGCCGAAAGTTGGGTCAGTACAATTTATAATCCTGACTATACCAAAGGGAGTGTAATCAGCCTTTGGACTGTACGTCAGCATTTAGTTGCTAGCGATGAGATATTATTAATGGATGCAGATGTATTGTGCGATCGCTGCATCATCGAACGATTGGTAAAGACAAATCTCCCCAATAGCTTTTTATTAGATCGGGATTTTGAACCGGGAGATGAACCCGTGAAGCTTTGCGTTAGAGATAATTATCTAGTGGAGTTTCGCAAACAAGTAGCTCCTGGTTTAGCTTATGATTTTGCGGGTGAGTCAGTGGGATTCTTTCGTTTTGAAAGTGCTGTTGCTCGCCGTCTTGCGATTCGCACAGAACAATATGTTGCAGACGGACGGGATAATGAACCTTATGAAGAAGTAATTCGGGATCTGCTCTTAGAAACTCCAGAAACATTTGGCTACGAAGACATCACTGGATTACCTTGGCTCGAAATCGATTTTCCCCAGGATATTCAACGCGCCCAAAACGAGATTTTACCTCAGATAGAAGTCGCAGAACATATCTGAAAATATCTTTGAAAGAATTCAGGAGTCAGGAGTCAGAATTCAGGAGTCAGTATGAAATTATTTGCTACTAGCGGGTGAATTGAGGGGTTGAAAATACCCATTAAATATCCGATTTAGCGGTCAAAAACATAGTGGCGGTTTTGAATCTCCCACTAATTGATTCTAAATTCTGAATTCTGAATTTTGGCTTCTGAATTCTTCTTTAATTATTAGTATAGGTTGAAAAAAGCAGAATAAATGCATCAAATATTTGCACCCAATGATACCTCTGCAAAATTAAATAAGTGTGCCCAATTACGGTTATTACTAGAATCGCCTCAACTCGACTTCATTATGGAAGCTCACAATGGGATTAGCGCCCGGATTGTGGAAGAGGCTGGATTTAAAGGAATTTGGGCGAGTGGATTAGCCCTTTCGGCTCAGTATGGCGTTCGAGATAATAATGAAGCCAGTTGGACTCAAGTTGTAGAAATGCTGGAGTTTATGTCTGATGTCACCAGCATCCCGATTTTATTAGACGGGGATACTGGTTATGGCAACTTTAATAATATGCGCCGCCTGGTTAAGAAGTTAGAACAGCGAGGTATTGCTGGAGTCTGTATTGAAGATAAGCTGTTTCCCAAAACCAATAGCTTTATCAACGGTAGTCGCCAAGCTTTAGCTGATATTGATGAATTCTGCGGCAAAATTAAGGCGGGTAAAGATAGTCAAACAGATGCAGATTTTTGCATCGTCGCCCGACTCGAAGCTTTGATCGCCGGCTGGGATCTTTCGGAGGCTTTGCGCCGAGCTGAAGCTTACCACGCCGCCGGAGCAAACGCCATCTTAATTCACAGTAAATCATCGCGCCCCGATCAAGTGCTAGCCTTTGCTAAAGAATGGGCGGGCCGTTCTCCGTTAGTATTTATACCGACCAAATATTACAGCACGCCTACTGATGTTTTTCGGAAAGCGGAAGTTAATTTGGTCATCTGGGCAAACCATCTGATTCGAGCTGCTGTTGCTAGTATGCAAGCGATCGCCCGCGAAGTGAAAGCCAGCGAAACTTTAATCAACATTGAAGATGATATTGCTCCTGTAAAAGAAATCTTCCGGCTACAAGGAGCGGATGAACTCCAAGAAGCTGAAAAACGCTATTTTAACAACGGACGACAAAATACCCAAGCGATCGTTTTGGCTGCTAGCAGAGGCCAAGAATTAGCCGGATTGACGCAAGATAAACCAAAAGTAATGTTACCCCTTGGAGGTAAACCTTTACTCAGGTTGTTGGTAGACAAATTCAAGAAACTTGCTATCAATGATATTACCGTTGTCGCCGGTTACAAAGCAGAAACTATCAATGTTCCGGGGACTAAAGTCATCCGCAACCCAGATTATGAAACAACCGGAGAATTAGCATCCTTAGCCGTAGCTCAAGCTAGTTTTGGTGAAGAAATGCTGGTGCTTTACGGCGATTTACTATTTAGAAGCTACATCCTGCGAGATTTATTAGAATGTCCCGGAGAAATTGTGGCTGTGGTTGATTCTGTTGCTAACAACAAGTCTGTTAGCGGTTCACCTGACTACGCCTATTGCTCAGTTCCAGACGATCTTTCTCTGTTTGGACAGGATGTCAACCTGTTGAACGTTTCTAAAACCACACAAACGCAATTAGGAAAGTCTAGCGGACGCTGGATTGGGATGTTGCGTTTGCGGAGTCAAGGTAGACAATGGGTGAGTGAAGCACTCAATGAATTGCAAAAACGACCGGAATTTAACAGTCTGGGTTTACCAGAATTATGCAATTATTTAATCGAGCAAGGCAAACCGATCAAGGTGCTTTATATTCGCGGTAACTGGTTAGATGTTAATTCTTTAGACGATCTTGACCTTGCTTTTCAATTGAAACAATAGGGAGTGGGGCATTGGGCATTGGGCATGGGGAATTGTGAGGTTGAAGTTTTGAGTTTTAAAGCTCAAATAATAATCTTCCTTCTCTAATCCCCATGCCCAATGCTCGTCCATCGGTGAGCAGAAAACATGCTCCTCGCTTCAGTAAATTTACTATTTGATTTTGATAGACTGAAAAATAATTAAGCTTCTAAACGAACTAGGATAATTATGGATGGTTTAATACAAGATAAGTTAACAAAGCTAGCCTATGGGCGCATATTGAAAAACTCACGAAATAATATGATTTGGTCACAAGATAGGTTAGCTGAAAAGTGTCATACCTGTCGAAGGACTATAGTAGCAATTGAAACGGGAGAAACTTCTCCTAATCAACTTTGTCGAGAGGCATTTGCCAAAACTTTATCTAATCCTCTGCTTGAATACTTTCCACAGTATTCTATTGGACAATTTGAGCAGCGATTAAAAGTAAGATTTAAATATGAAAAAGAAGCTACAAAATATTTTCTAAAAGTGTTGCCATTAAAAGATTTAAATAGTTTCAAAGAGGTTTTCTATTTATATAAAAAAGCATATCAAGAAAAAGATAATTCATTAATGATTGTTTTGGACGAGTATCTTCATACGTGTATTATGAATGCTCATCCTAATGAATATGCAAAAAGGTTAGTAGAACGATATAGACAAGATTATATGGATTTTTTCAAAATTTGGATTCCTCAACTAAAATTTAATATAACAATTGGACAAAATGCAATTCATTTGGAGATTTTTCAAGCCATACTTGATCTAAACCAAGAAAGATTAAGTAACGCTATTGATTTACACTTAAGTAATTCTCTTAATGATATTGAGAAAATTACAAAATTATTTGAAAAAAAAGTAATCTCTTATTTGTGAGCAGATTTAATTCTCATTTAAACCTTTTTGAAACTCAAGTCGTTTATTATCGTAAAAAGTGAATTCACTCGGAGTTATTATGAGTAATCAAACTCAAAAGCCAAATAATAAAATTCAAAATTTTTTAATATTTCTACAAATCATTTTTTATCTAAGTGCAACAGGGAACTACTTATTGCAGATGCAAATTAATGCCAATCAGGATTCTAATAAAAATAGTCCCAAAAGTAGCGAGCCTGTCACCAGCAGTCATGCAAGGTTTGAGACTTTGGTAAGAAAGGGTTACAAAAATAAAATTGATCTTTGACCTGAAAATTGCTGTAAATTTTTAATTATGATCCAGGCAGAAGAATTTGTAGAAGCTGCGCGTAATCTTGGCTTTGGGTGGTACACAGGCGTACCCTGTTCTTTTCTCACGCCTTTTATTAACTACGTCATCAATGACGTTCAACTTAAATATATCTCCGCAGCCAATGAGGGAGATGCTGTAGCGATCGCAGCTGGAGCCGCAATTGCTGGGAAACCAGCTGTAGTAATGATGCAAAACTCTGGTTTGGGTAATGCAGTAAACCCGCTAACCTCCCTCACTTATATCTTTCGGATTCCGCTACTGCTGATTTGTACTTTAAGAGGCGATCGCTTGTTGCAAGATGAACCGCAACATCAATTAATGGGGCAAATCACAGATAAGTTGCTGCAAACAATGACTATACCTTGGGAATTTTTTCCCACAGAGGCAGCAGAAATAGAACCCGTTCTACAAAGAGCCACAGCCTATATGCAACAAGAACGCTGTCCTTATGCTTTAATTATGCGTAAAGGAGCGATCGCCCCCCATGCACTCACCCGTTCTTCTATCCCTGAACGAGAAAATAGTAATAGCGCTCATATTCAGCAAAGCTTTTTTCGCGATCGCAAACAACAACGCATTTCTCGCAGCGAAGCATTAGCTCGGATTGTAGAACTCATCGATCCAGAAAACACTGTAGTAATTGCCACCACTGGATATACGGGACGCGAACTCTTCGCCAGTAAAGACAGTGCTAATCAGCTTTACATGGTCGGCTCGATGGGCTGTGCTTCTTCAATGGCATTGGGACTATCTTTAGCACGTCCAGACCTGAAGGTAGTAGTAATTGATGGCGATGGCGCAGCTTTGATGCGAATGGGTAATTTTGCTACCATCGGCACTTATGGCGGTGCTAACTTGACCCATATTCTCTTAGATAATGAAGTCCACGATTCCACAGGCGCACAAGCCACCGTTTCTGCGGGTATCTCCTTTGCTAAAATTGCCGAAGCGTGCGGTTACGGTGTTACATTAGCCGGGGATGACCCTGCCCTTTTAGATGCTTTATTTACCGCAGATGCTAATACCAGACCTAAATTCGCTCATTTAAAAATCCGTCCCGGAACTTTAGAAAAGCTACCCAGACCCAACCTCACCCCAGAAGAAGTTTTACAACGTTTCATGAAACATATTGGTAATTCGTAATTAATAAATTAAAAGTACAAACTCTTAATTTATTAATGACAAATGACAAATGACAAATGACAAAATGATTTTACTAAATCCCGGCCCCGTTAATTTGAGCGATCGCGTCCGAAACGCCTTATTACGTCCCGATTTATGCCACCGTGAAGTAGAATTTTCTCAACTTCAAAGCCGAATCCGCGAACAGCTACTTCAAGTTTATGGGCTTGGAAGCGATTGCTGGGCAGCAGTTCTCCTGACCGGTTCTGGAACCGCCGCGATGGAAGCGATGATTAGTAGTTTAGTACCCACAAACGGAAAATTACTAGTCATTGAAAACGGTGTATATGGCGAACGACTTTCCAAAATCGCCAAAATCCACAGCATTAATTACATCACACTTTCCCATCCTTGGGATGCCGAAATAGATATCAAAGCTTTAGTCAAACTCCTAGATGAAAACACCGACATCACCCACCTTGCTGTCGTCCATCACGAAACTACTACCGGCCGCTTAAATAATTTGGCAGAACTTGCCCCAATTTGCCAAGAACGCCGTATCAAACTATTAGTAGATGCAGTCAGCAGCTTTGGTGCTGAGGAATTAAATTTTGCAGATTGGGGAATCACTGCTTGCGCTGCGACAGCGAATAAATGTCTGCATGGCGTTCCCGGAACGTCCTTTGTTATCCTGCGACGGGATGCACTGCCGTCAGTAGACACGATCCCCCGCACTTTATATTTAGATTTAGCAACTTATTGCCAGCAGCAAGACCGAGGCGGCACACCTTTTACGCAATCAGTACAAACATTTTATGCTTTAACAGAAGCTTTGCAAGAAATGGCAGAAGCAGGAGGTTGGTGTGCTAGACACAACCATTACAACCAACTTGCCAGCTTAGTTAGAGACGGGTTAGCCTCAATCGGAATTAAACCCCTACTTCCTCTTGGCAGTTCATCCGTTGTCTTGAATGCCTACTACTTACCAGACGGTTTCAGCTATGAAGAATTTCACGACCAACTGAAAGCACGAGATTATATAATTTATTCTGGACAGGGAAATTTAGCTCAATCTATTTTCCGAGTCTCGACAATGGGAGCTATTACCCAAGCTGAGATGGAACGCTTTGTTGGCGTTGTTAAGGAAATTATTCGGTAAACTGACTTTTCACTTCAGAAACCTCCCGAAATTACTACTTTGATTCGTGGGCTTGAGCAGTTTGAATCCACCTTTTTTGGCTGAGAACTCGCGGATAAACTTGTGTGTACACCTTAGCCTAAAAGGAGAGAAATTTAGAGAGAGGTTTTCCAGATATTGTGAAAAGTCAGCTTGACGTTGAGATGTGCGATCGCATTTACCAGTGGGAATCATAACAAACAGATTTACCACAGTAAATAATCAATGGCATACCAAAATATTACAGGCTCCCTTTCCCCAGCAGATATTCAAGAAATTAAAGCAGCGTTTGCGACTATCCAAGCAAAGATGCCTTTTCTAGTTACCCTGAGTGCAGAAGAACGACGTAACTTATTTAAGATGGGCGATAAAAGACTAGCTTTTGTCAACACTAGCCTGATTGCTGCCCAGTCTAACAAGGACATTTTACCAGCCAGCTTCGATGTAGATGAGTTTGTGCGGGATTATCAACTAGCCGCCACCCTTACCGAAGTTTTGATTGGACTGCGACAACTGACAGAACAAGTAGATGATACCTTAATGGCAGTTGGTAGCGAAGCAATGGGCAGTAGTTTGACAGTTTATGATTACGTCAAGACAGCTGCGAAGAAAACTCCAGGTTTAAAAAGTCTTGCTGAACAATTAGGCGAACGGTTTAAAGCTATTAAAAAGAAACCTGCTAAAGCTGCTGTCGATTCTTAAAAGATTTTTTAAAAGCCTTTAGTGATGTAGCAAAACGTTTTAGATCCCCCTAAATCCCCCTTAAGAAGGGGGACTTTGACTCCGGTTCCCCCCTTTTTGAAGGGGGGTTAGGGGGGATCTCAAATGACTATGCACCAAAACCTACGCAGTATTGGATAGGGGGTATAAACACTAGAAAATATGACAAAAAAACTCAATAGCAGCAATCACCATTTACCTTACAATCCAAAGCTTGTAGAAAGAGCGAAAGAACTTCGTAAAAATATGACCCCAGCAGAAAAAAAGCTGTGGTATGAATATTTGAGAAATTTTCCATTTCGGGTTTTAAGACAACGACCGATTAATCATTTCATAGTTGATTTCTACTGTCCTACTTTAAAAACAGTGATTGAAGTTGATGGGGATAGCCATTTTACAGATGAAGGTCAAGATTACGATCTAGAGAGAACAAACATTTTGGAAGGCTATAGTTTAAAGATTCTTCGGTTTACAAATAGTCAAGTTTTAAATCACTTTGATAGTGTGTGTGAGCAGATACAGCGTCTGATCCCCCCTAGCACTCCTTAAAAAGCTACGGTACACACAAGTCTTCTAGAGTTGCGCCACAGGCTTTTGATCCCCCCAACCCCCCTTAAAAAGGGGGGCAAAAAGCTCTTAAAGTCCCCCTTCTTAAGGGGGATTTAGGGGGATCTAAAACGTTTTGCTACCGAGGAGAGGAGTTTTCAAATATCCTCTTAACCGAATCGTATTGAGAGTCTCCTAATTTGCAAAACGAGATGTATCTTTTGGTGAATAAACCTCAAAGCTTTGTCGATGAACCTCAGAGCTTCGCCGATGAACCTCAGAGCTTTGTCAATGAACCTCAGAGCTTCGCTGATGAACCTCAGAGCTTTGGCGATGAACCTCAGAGCTTCATTAATGAGTCTTTAATACTCGCTCACGAATATTAAAGGCTCTCAATCAGGAATTAGGAATTGCAAGGTTGTTATTATACTCATAATCTCGTGTATTCTGCCACCTTGCTCCAAACATGGTAACAACTCCCCGCCACCGCAGCAAGCCTTCTCGCTTTATCCTTTATGCTTTAGCTTTCATCCTTTCTTTCCTTTTTTGTCTACCTTGGGTTAGCGCCAAAGAAACCCCCAAACCCAAACCCCAAGATTGGCAGATTAACGGTATAGTAGCAGCTCTTGACGACAGCTACGACAAAGTGAAGGGATATGCTTTTGAGAAATTAGCTGCATATGAACTAAAAGACTTGAAAACCGTGGTTAAGAAACCGGAGAACATAGCACAGAAAGTTGCCAACATCCTCAAAGATGAAAAGGTTGACTCAATTGTTCGTGGCAGTGCGGCAGTGGCATTGAGCAACTTCGGGCAGGCGGCGGCTCAATACATCCCTGAAATCCTGAAATTCCTCAAAGATGAAAAGGTTGCCTCAAATGTTCGTGGCAGTGCGGCAGAGGCATTAGCGAATATCAGAAAACTGGAGTTAAAGGAGGTTGTTGTAATTCTAAATAATATTTATGAGCCTGGTAATTCAGAATACTTAAATTGGCGTTTTCTAACCTATTTCCTGGGTGGTGGCACTGGGGAAGTGAAAACTTTATTGAAATGGCTCGGCTCTCCTCAAGCAACTCCTGACAAACTCTCACATGAGCAAGGCATCAAAACTCTCAACCTATTTCTGCAAACTTGGAATAACAGCCAAGGATTAGAACGCTTACGCAACGACTTAGCCAAGCAAATTTCCGAAGTTGCCGCTAACAAAAACGTTCCTTGGAAATGGCAAGATATTAATTTACTGCAAAGCCATTACAGCAACCTTAAAAAAGTCTACCCCACTGATGCGAATGCGGTGCAGTCAGTAATTAATAATCTGGAATATTGGCGGTGGTTTTTCAAAGCCAGAATTACCATCCTGATTCATGCTGCCTTTTGGCTAGCCCTGATCTTTGCCTACCCCAAATTTCCCCAAGTCCAAGCCATCTTCTTCTGGAACCCTTGGGTACGCCGAATCTTAGGCGTCGGCTATGTTGGCTTTCTCCTCACCTGGTTTCCCCCCTTCCGGCGCAAATTATTTGAACCATTCAAACCTTCCCTATTAGCCGATGCTGGCTTAGATAATTTTTCTGACCAATCATACTTCCCAGAATCTCAAGTCAAAGTTCCCGCTTTCGGAGACATCCTGCCAATTACCAAAGCATTACCCAGTATTCAAGGACAAATTATCTTAGAAGGTGATTCCGGCTTAGGCAAGTCGATGTTTCTCCGTCATCTGTTGAACAACTCCCAGCGCATAGTCGTTTATCTCCCCGCCCAGAAATGTCATAAAGGCGTAATTGAGGCCATCCAAGACAAGTTACACGGCCAAGCACAAGATGCTGGCTTCCTGAAAAATCTGATTTACAGTGGCGCGATAGATATTTGCATCGACGGACTCAATGAAGTCACCGCCGAAACACGCGCTAAAATCTGCCAGTTTGTCGAAAGCTATTTCCGGGGCAACATTATAATGACTACCCAGCCCCTAGAGTGGACACCACCCTCAACAGCCAAGATATATAAATTGCAGCCCCTTGAGCAACAACAAATTCAAGAGTTTTTGATATCCCGTCAGCCGCGACTACCCCAAGATGCCCAAGTTCAAGGTGCTGATTACGCCAAAGCCTGCACCGATTATTTAACAGAAGTCTTCCAACAACAAGTTAAAGAAGAGTTAGATGCTGTCCGCCGAACTCTTTCCAATCCAATGGATCTAACAGTGGTAGCGTTGATGTTATCACAAGGCAAACACCCTAACTTATTTCGCCTGCAAGAACAGCAATACAATTTAATGGCGGCAGAATACCTCAAAGAATGGAATCAAGAATTTCCTTTAAAGAAATTCTCAGCCGCCGTCTACCAAATGCGACTCGCAGACAAACAAGCCTTACCCGCAGACGAATTTTTCCAAGTTGCCATGTCTTTGTCAGACGAGAAATACAAAATGGTAGTCAGCCGTCAGTGGCAAGATAAAAAAGGCGAAGCCCAGAAAGAATGGTACTTCCGCCACGATAAAATCATGGATTTCTTCTTAGTGCAAAACTTTCTCGGCGAAACTGATGCCGCCGAAGGACTATTAGTTGATAGAATGGGCGATCCGCGTTTTCGTGGCGTTTATTTCTTGCTAGCAACCTTACTTGAGATAGATGCAGCCAAAAAACTGCGGGAAGAATTGATTCAATACGCCGCCGACACCAAAGACAATACGGTGAGTAATACTTTCGTGCAGTTATTGCGAACAAGGTAAGAGGGGCAGGGGGGCGGGGGAGCAGGGGAGCAGGAAAGGCGGGATAGAAGCGCAATGTGAGATTTCATTTATTAATAAAGATATAGCTACGGCAAAACTTGTGTGTACACCGTAGCTTTGTAAAAGAGAGAAATAGAAGTGAGGTTTCAAATATCTTTAACAGGGCATCAAAGCATCAAATCTCCCTAGTACTGCCATATCTTCTTCATCTAACTCCGCCGGAATCCCACTGCGAATTAGTTCGGAAAAGTTTTCATTGGGAACCATAACAGTCAACGTGTACAAGCGACTAGAACCAGTATTTTTAATCAAATGAGTCCCAGTGGGAGGTATCAATAAACTATCTCCAGCTTTGATCGTGGTATTCTTGCCATCACACGTGGCGATCGCTTCCCCTTTAAGGACAAAAAACATTTCCACCGCCCACTGATGGCGATTTGGCGGTGTTTGTCCACCAACATCAAAAATTTCTATACAGCAAGTCAAGGAAGTATTCGCATTTGTCGAATCGAAGACAATTGCTAATCGATTAGAGTCGTTGGGACTAATGCGATATACTTGGTAATCTTTAGCAGATTTTATAACCGGAATTACACAACTAGTAGCGTTCATTTATTTATCTCCTTTGAAGTTATCAATGGATATGAAAATTTCTGAAATCTGAGTCCTGAATATTGAGTTATTAGTTGTATCTCTAAATCGCAAAATCACCTGTACAGACGCGATTAATCGCGTCTCTCCTACTCCTCACTCTTTTGCAGCGCTGTTAAAATCGCTTGCGAGTCAGTAACAAAACCGAAGCATTGTTTGACGTTATACAATGTCGCCTGCCAACAATATTCAGGAGAAGTTGTCGCAGTGCAGTCTTTAACCAACACGCAGTCATATCCTAAGAAGTTGGCATCACATAACGTAGTTAGCACACATTGATCGGCATTAATACCAGCAAAAAATAATGTTGTCCTTCCCAAATTCCGCAAGACACTATCTAAAGGTGTATCCCAGAACGCACTCATACGGTATTTATCCACACGAATATCTTCGGGAATCTGTTCTAGCTCGTCTACTACTGCCGCAGCCCAACTACCTGCCATAAGTACTCTAGCACCATTGCTTGGTAGTGGATCGCCCAATCCCACACCTTCCCCTGTAGGATTATAGACGTGGCGCGAACTAGCACTAATATTGAGCAAGTCGGGGCGATTACCCCAATTTATCCAAATGACTGGAACGCCAACCTCACGCAGTTCTGGAAGTAAGTTGTTCAAAGGTTCAATAGGCTGACGCGCTGGAGTTACGTCTACACCGATATGCGCTAACCAGCCATCAGGGTGACAGAAGTCGTTTTGCATATCAATGACGAGGATAGCAGTCTTTGCCAAGTCTAGGCGCAGGGTTTTAGTTTCTGTTGATAAGATAACCGGTTGTGGGGTCTTTTGAGGACGAGTGATATCTGCGATCGCATCATTCACTGTCCACGCATTTGGTGCAACTCCCAATGTCCGTAATGGTAAATTCATAAAATTCCAGTACCCAACACCATTTTCTATTTTGTAACTTGAAATTAAGTTGAGAATACAATTACTTAATCAAGGTTAAAGTTGATCAATTGCGGCAATAATTGATGTTGTCAGGCATGAGAGCTTGATGAATAAAGAGAAACGATCGGTGTTAGCTTTAAAAGCAAAGCGTTGTATGAGAGCAATTCACCATATCGTCAGCAGCAATTACCACCGCGATCAAAATGATGGAATCTTTACCCATTGAGGTACAAGATTGGATTGCAGAGCATCTGCGAGAGTACATTGACGATCTGCAAGATGAAATCAGATGGAATGAATCGTTTCAGAGAACACAATCAAAACTTATTGCTGCTGCCAAACAAGCTAAACAAGAAATCTCAAAGGGGCAAACCACTGCAATGAACTACGACCAGCTATGAAGTCAGCAGTACTTCCCTCCTTTTGGTCTGAGTATCGACAGTTGAGCAGCGAAAATAGGCAAAGTGCCAGGAAAGCATATTGGCTGTGGGCAGAGAATCCATTTCACCCGTCTTTACATTTCAAGTGCATCAATACTCAGGAGGGGATTTGGTCAGTGAGGGTAACGCGAGGCTATCGGGCACTTGAAGTTTTGGAAGAAGACACTGTGACATGGTTTTGGATCGGTAGCCATGACAATTATGTTTCTTTGGGTGAGTCTGTCAGCAGCCTGACACGTAACAGCGATCGCCTGATGGTGTAGATTAAAGTGCCTTGCGGTAAGTAGGCTAACAAATTGCTAAACCATATTTATAAGGAGTTAAGCTTTAAGTTACACATTTTTGTAAGGCGTGGTAAGTAATGCGAAGATCCATCACCATAGCAGTAGTAAGCTTCGTAATCGTGGTAGTTATCGTAGTTTCTCTTGCTGTTCGGAATCTCACTCCTGACAAACAAGCTGAACTTATTTTTACCTTTATCTCCAACCTTTTTGGCACTATTATTGGTGCATTGCTTGCTTACTTAATTGCGCTCAGTCAATTCAGGATACAGTCAAACTCAGAAGCAAAACAAAGGCGAATTGATACGGCATTCGATTTTCATCGAGAGTTGGTGAGCGTTGAATTAACTCAGGCACGAAGTGAAGCTAACAAGCTCTTTACAAACTATATAACTGCACGCGATCTAGATGATTTTTATTCCAGCCTACCAGCAGACGAAAAGCGTCCCATCCAAATGGTTCTTTCTTTTTTTCGACGTTTGCAACTGGCAGTTGAATATAACCGTGCTGATAAAGATTTAGTTCGGGAGTTGTTGAGTGGAGAATTTCTTGAGTGGTATCACAAGTGGTTTGACCACATAGTACTAACTGGGTGGGATTCAAGAAAGCAAATGGATAAATTACATGAATGGATAAGACAAGAGTTGTCAAATACTGAGTATGAGTGGCGCCGACGTGAAGCTCTTGAAACACGAAATCAACTTTTATCTCGAACGAATAGTGGTAATGTCAATTAGTTTTTTAGCGGACGGAAACTGCTGATTTGCTAAAGGAAATAGCTCCATGCCAATAATCATTACCCTTCATTAGCCCAGAATTAGAAGCATTACTACGTGACAAAGTTGCTCGGCAAGGTCAAGATGTTAGTCTTGTCGTGCCTGAGTTGCTTACCAGTGTCCTAGAGTGGGAAATACAAGAATCAGAGGAAGCTATAAAGTGCATTCAACAAGGATTTGATGATTTTGAAGCAGGACGCTTCCGGTCTTTTCATGAGTTTGCCCAAGAATAGCGTCGCAAGTATAATCTGCCACCGAACAAATCATTGCACACGATCGCTTAGAGATTATATCCTGGGTATTCAATATTATCTGCCACCAGTTATCTTGGTCGTTATGTCGTTGTGTGTATCTTTATATAGTGAGTAAATTTCAGGATTGGTTCTGGGAAATCAAAGAGTGCGGACAAGGCCCTCACTACTACTTCAATGCCACTTTTGCTTTGTCTGATGCTGAACGCCTTGCTGCTTTGGTGCGCCAGCATCCACTGTCAGGTTTTGAACATTGCCACTTTGTTGGCAAATTAATCAATGCACCATGTGGAAACTCCAATACTCCAGGTTCTTACGATTTGTATGTTGACCAGAGCAACTATGCTGAAGTTATGTTGGGTATACAAAGAGATGAGCCTATAATTACTGTTGCACGTTATACCTGGCAAATCATTGGTGTTTGCGATCGCAATTTTGGCATTGAGTCTGGTTATGGTGGAATAACTGGCACAAATAACCAAACTGACACTTCATTGATTGTGGCGCTGGCGCAGTCACCAGAACTCACCTTAGTTGATTGGAGAGTCGTTTCTGGGGGAGACGGTTACGCATTGGTGTTTTTTAGAACTGGCACATCAGCCGCAGAATTG
This sequence comes from Nostoc sp. ChiSLP03a, assembly GCF_034531215.2. Classification (NCBI taxonomy): domain Bacteria; kingdom Bacillati; phylum Cyanobacteriota; class Cyanophyceae; order Nostocales; family Nostocaceae; genus Nostoc; species Nostoc sp. ChiSLP03a. The sequence continues at coordinate 17,851 of NZ_JAVRBQ020000006.1, read as the reverse complement.
CTTGCTTACTTGCAGATGCAGCCAGAAAAGCCTGACTTCACGCAAATAGAAAAAGAGTTACGTTTAGCTTTATCAGATCCAGCATTGTCTAAAATTTATCGTTTGGGCGAGTGTAAAATCAATGGTTGGCAGCTGGAAGCGATCATTTTGCATAATATTGAAAAAACCACAAGCAGCTATGGTGGCGAAGAATGGGACATGACACCACACACCAGTGAGCTTTCTAAAGTCGCCCAAACTGTTAGCGATAAGTGCAAGATTCCGGGTTGTGCAGGGGGTGCTGCACACGCGCCAAATGATTTTTATACACTCATTGGCAGCCATCTTAGCTTTGGCTACCCGCGCCAAGAGGCGTAATTTTAAATCGGAATTTGAATCACAAATTCTGTACCCTCTCCCTGTACGGAATTAACATCTAGAGTACCGCCGTGTTTTTCGACAATTATTTGTCTGGCGATCGCTAATCCTAATCCTGTACCTTTACCGACAGATTTAGTTGTAAATAAATGGTCAAAAATCTTTTGTTTGACTTCATCAGACATTCCCATCCCATTATCTTGAATGTAAATTAATACTCGCTCTTTGTCTTCACTCAAACAAGTTTTAATCTCAATTTTATTATTAATTTCATGAAAATTCCGTCCAACATTAGACTCCTCCAAAGCATCAATGGCATTTGCCAATAAATTCATAAATACTTGATTAAGTTGTCCAGGAAAACATTTTACTAAAGATATATCGCCATATTTTTTCACTACTTTAATATCTGGATGTAGTTCCGATGCTTTTAAGCGATGCTTCAAAATCAAAATTGCACTGTCGATACCATCGTGAATATTAAAAGCAACTTTGTTTTCTGTATCTGCTCTGGAAAAGGTTCGCAAACTATTGCTAATACTCCGAATTCGATCGATACCTAATTTCATCGAAGAAATCATTTTTGGCAAATCTTCTCTGATATATTCTAAATCAATTTCGGCAATTTTTTCTTCAATTTCTACACCCGGATTTGGAAACTTTTCTTGATAAAGATCGATCAAGTTAAACAAATCTTCAACAAAATCAACAGCAGGTTGAATATTACCTGCAATAAAGCCTACAGGATTGTTGATTTCGTGGGCTACACCTGCAACTAAATTACCTAATGCTGACATTTTCTCACTTTGCACCAGTTGTAATTGCATTTGCTTTAAATCTGTAAGTGAGTGTTCTAATTGTTGGGCATTCTCTTGCGATCGCTGATAAAAAGAAGCATTTTCTAAAGATATGGCAGCTTGCGAACACAATAGATTGATTACTTGGAGTCTATCATGGGTAAATACTCCAGCAATGAGATTATTTTCTAAGTAAAGGATGCCGATTAACTTCCCTTGATGGAGAATGGGGGTACACAGTAAACTCTTAGGTTGTTGTCTGATAATGTAGGAGTCGGAGGTGAAGGAATTGTTCGCAGTTGCATCATCAATTACTAATGTTTCTAAGGTGCGTTTGACATAGTTAATTGGAGTTAGAGGGATATCTTGGCTAAACTCAATGGGAATAGATTGCAGAATAGTTGGCGCTTGCTGAAATGTTGCGTAGGCGTAGCCCGTCGTAGACATCGCTTCAATCGCCCAAATATTATCTTTAAGTAAAATTAAAGCAGATTTTTTGGCTCCACTATTCTCCATCACCACTTGCATTAATGTAGAGAGCAACTTCTCTAAATGAATTTCGCTAGATAATGCTTGAGAGGCTTTGAGAACACTTGCTAAATCTAAAGCTTCGGAAATGCTGGCACTGCTGGATGAAATTGTCGTATCAGCAGCCAAAGTAGACAGGGACATGTTATAAAAACTGGATGCTGGTTCCGTAGGATTGAAACGAATTTTTTCCCATTGGAGAATTTGGGCGAGTAATTGAGGATAACGTTTTTCTAAATCATAGACTTTGGCTTTAGCGCCCCAACGAACATAGCAGTAGTAAGCATTTGTCAAATAGGTTTGGGCAATTTGCTCTTTACCCCATGTTAAATAAAATTTGGCAGCGAGTTCGTTAGCCAGAGCTTCTTCTTGGATATATTCATTTTCTTTGGCTCCTTGAATGGCGCGATCGTACATTTCCATTGCTTGAATATATTCGCCAAGAATACGATAGCGTTCAGCCTCCACTAAATGAAATTTATGTAAATGATTCATCGGCGCATAATGCGCCCAATTCTGCATTTTCTCCTGATTAGTTGTAACCCTTTTGAGGATGAATGCTCGCTCGTCTTCAGAAGCATCATAATATACGGCTAATTGGCTCAGAGAATCATAGAAATGAAATAGAGCAAAAATAATACTTCCCAGAAGACTTTCTAAATAATTCTGTACTAAGTCAGCATTTTCAATAGCATGAGTATACTCAGCAAATAAATAACAAAGAACCAATTTATTAAAATACAACGAACAAATCATAGTTTGATCGTTGCCTTGGAGATGAAGCGGCAACATGGTTTCTTCATTGTAAGCATCACCGATTAAGCGGCAAGGGTTTTGATTTTTTGAGAGTAAGTTAAGCACTACTTGCCGATACAGTTCATTTTTATGTAAGGATGGTTCTTGACGAATTTGTGCGAGTCCTTGACTATAAGTTCCTATTTCCTGTGCTAGAGAAGATAATTCTTTCCCAGCAAAATATGAACTCAAAGAATAATTACACGCACAGTAACCTGCAAATTCTAAATCTCCTGTTTCTACCCCGCTATAATAAGCTGATTGTATAGGAACTAAAAGTTCATTAAGATGCTTCTTCCAATGATTCAAACAGCCATAAACAATCATATATGTTTTAGCTATGAATTCTTTAGCATTTAATTTATCTAATAGTTTTAGACTTAGTTGACCGAATTCATAACCTGAATCAATATCTCCGACAATCCCGCCAAGAATCAGCCCATAAGATGAATATCCATAAAGCGAATTAGCGGTATTTCCATAATTGAGGGATAAATTAACTTGTTTAAATAATATTAAGGGATAGAGTTCTGGGATAACTAGATAAGCAGCAGCAGCAATATTGGTCAAAATATTCATGGCTGCTAACTTATCTGGCTCAGTCATTACTTGTAACTCTAGTAACCCTTCAATAGATTTACCATCTAAAGCTAATTGTGTCTCCTGTAGTCCGCGGTTAATATCTTCTGGTGTTGGCTGTTCGGGCAGTTCTATTCCCAATATTTTGAGAACATGGAGTCCCGTTTTTATAGCTTCCCCCATTCTGTTTTGTGCTACCTGAGATAAGATTCTGACTTCGTAGGCTTTGACTCGATCTATCAGTGTTTTGCCATGTTGTAATATTACTTGTATACATTGTTCCGTCTGTTCAAAATCACCGTTAAGATGGGCGACTTCGGCAGAGATTGAGTACAGTTTTAAAGCCAAGTCATACTGATGTTGCCAACAATCTTCTGTGAGTAACTTAATTCCAAAATTTGTGTATTCTACAGCGGCTTCATAAGCAGTCGAAATTTTGGCTTTATGACTTGCAGTTAGATTTAATTTTGCCAGTTCTTCTCGTTCCTCTGGTTGAGTAATTAATTCAACTCCTAAGTTGAACTGATTGACTAATTTAAACAAATGTTCTTCGCGTTCTTCAAGCGAGATATTCCTCAACATTAATCGCCCAATTTTGAGGTGTACTGTCTGCTTTTGATTTTCAGGAATTAGAGAATAAGCAGCTTGTTGAACGCGATCGTGCAAAAACTTGTAGGAGCAGGAAGTAGAATTGAGCATTGAGGAATCAGAAGTAATTATAGATTCTTCTAATTCCTGTTGATAAAACTTGTAAACTTCAGTTGTGGGTATGACCAAACCTTCTTGCAAAGCTTTCCATAAGTCTATTGCTGTATCTGCTAGAGATTTTTCATAGACAATTGCGAGAGTTGCTAGGTCAAACTGATTATCAATAGAAGCTGCAAGCTGCAAAACTTTTTGAGTTGCTTCTGGTAACTTCTGTAACTGAAGCACCATAAACTCTACCACATCCTCAGTAAATGCTAATCTTCTAACCTGAGTAAGATCGCATTGCCAATGACCGATATCAAAGTTATAGTTAATTAACTTTTCTTCGTGCAGAAACTTAAGAAACTGATTAGTAAATAAGGGGTTGCCTTGAGTTTTTTGATATACTAAGTCTGTGAGAGGTAGAGCAACCTCTAAGTTAGATTTTAGAGTATCAGTAATTATATGATTTAAATCTGTATGATTGAGAGAGGCTAAAGTAATAGTATGAATATTTGCACCATCTTTCTGAATTTTTCCTAAGGTTAACATCAAGGGATGTGCAGGATATACTTCATTGTCTCGATAAGCGCCAATAACTAACATATAGTGAATTTTGCTTTCACTAATTAGTAATTGCATAAACTTTAGAGATGCTGAATCTGCCCATTGTAAATCATCCAAAAATATTACTAATGGGTGTTCTTTGGTTGTGAAAACTTGAAGAAATTTTTTAAACAGTAAATTGAAGCGATTTTGTCCAGCAATCCCTGAAAGCTCGGGTACTGGTGCTTGTTGTCCAATAATTTTTTCTAGTTCGGGAATAACTTCAATAATTACTTGAGCATTTTTACCCAAAGCTGTCATAATTTTGGCTTTCCATTGTTCGAGTTGGGCATCGCTTTCACTTAGTAATTGCCCCATCAAATCTCGAAATGCTTGGACGAAAGCTTTTAAAGGAATATTGCGTTGAAATTGATCGTATTTTCCTTTGATAAAATAACCCCGTTGTCGCACAATTGGTTTATGGACTTCGTTAACAACGGCAGTTTTTCCAATACCAGAGAAACCTGCTACTAAAATCATTTCTACCCCCCTTAGTCCCTCCTTAGCAAGGGAGGATTCAGGGGGGTTAGCTACTCTATCAAATGCTGCGAGTAAGCTTTCTACTTCTGCTTGCCGACCATAGAGTTTTTCTGGGATGATAAAGCGATTGCAAATATCTCGCACTCCTAACTCAAAGACATCAATCCTGCCAATTTCTCGCCACTGACGCCAGCAAATTTCTAAGTCATACTTCAACCCCAATGCACTCTGATACCTATCTTCGGCGTTTTTTGCCATCAGTTTGCCAATGATTTCAGACAGAATTGGGGGAATGTTGGGATTGAGACTATGTACCAGTGGAGGAAGCTTTGCCAAATGACAATACACCAACTCCATCGGTTCATCAGATTTGAAAGGTAACTCTCCGGTGAGGAGTTCAAAAAAGGTGACACCCAAGGAATAAAAGTCGCTGCGATAGTCAATTCCCCGGTTCATTCGTCCAGTTTGTTCGGGAGAAAGGTATGCTAACGTCCCTTCTAAAATATTTGGATTAGTCAGAGTTTGCGTTTCTCTGGAAAGTAAGGAGGCAATACTAAAATCGATCAGTCTTATGTCTTTTGTGGTGGGGTTAATCAAAATATTAGCGGGTTTGATGTCTTTGTGAATCACTCGGTTGTGATAAAGTCCATCAAGAATTGAGACAATTTGCAAAGCAATGTGAAAAAATGTCTGCAACCCATCAGTAGTTCTCCCCATCCCTCCATCTCCCCACCTCGCCATCTCTTCTTGGAGAGAAATCCCTCCCAAGTCTTCCATAACTAAGGCATAGCTGTTTTGATAGTTCTCCAGGCTATAGGTTTTGATAATCCCATCAATATCTAGATTTTTCGCAATTGTGTACTGATTGCGAAACCGCACAAGTTCATAAAATGTCGGATACTCACGTCGCAATAGTTTAATTACTACTGGCTTTCGATCTGATTCTCTAATGCCGCGATGCACTAGGGTTTTAGACCCCGAATAAATTAGTTCATTTATTTGATAACCGGTCAGTGCCATCATAATTCTCTTTTCCCTCCAAGGTTAATTTTTTCTTGTTTACATTTGTTGTTCCTATTAATACAAATGTGCTTAAGGTTTGGGAAGGCAATTTTGTAACAAGATATGAATGTGTGTAGGCGTAGCCCGTCGTAGACATCGCTAAATTCTTATTTACAGCATCAAAACTTTAGTAATTGACTACAAAACCCCAAAAAAAGGCAGATTTTGTGTATGCTCTGTGACTAAGTGCTTTAACAATACCTTCCGGGAGTAAACATGGAACGCGCTATCTCTGCGTTAGGAATTTTAGTTTTTCTCAGTATATCCTACGCCTTCTCTGTTAATCGTCGGGCAGTGCGTTGGCGCATAGTCGTATGGGGTTTGGGATTGGAATTTTTGTTTGCACTTGTGATTCTGAAAACTCCTTGGGGTTTAAATGTGTTTAAATCTCTGGGAGATATTGTCGGTCAATTTTTAGCCTTTTCTGATGTTGGGGCAAAATTTGTCTTTGGAGAAAATTTTAAAGATCATTTCTTTGCTTTCCAAGTGCTGCCGACAATTATCTTTTTCTCTGCCTTCATTAGCGTCTTGTATTACTACGGCATTTTACAGCGAGTCGTAAATGTGGTGGCGTGGATAATGATGAAAACAATGATAACATCGGGTTCTGAATCTTTATCCTGTGCGGGTAACATCTTTTTGGGGCCAACAGAGGCGGCGCTGATAGTTAAACCTTATATCGCGAATATGACGCAATCGGAACTCCATGCCGTGATGACGGGTGGTTTTGCCACAATTGCGGCGGGAGTACTAGGAGCATATCTTTCCTTTGGCATCCCAGCAGAACATCTGATTGCTGCTTTCTTTATGACTGCTCCTACATCCTTGGTGGTATCAAAATTACTTTACCCAGAAACAGAAATATCAGAGACGGCTGGTAAAGCAAAAGCATATATAGAAACCAATTATGTAAATGTAATTGATGCTGCTACCACCGGAGCAATTGACGGCGTGAAGCTAGCAGTTAACGTTGGGGTGATGATTATCGCCTTTTTAGGATTATTAGCTGCCCTGAATGCCCTTTTGGGATGGTTGGGGGCATTTGTGGGCTTACAACAACTCTCATTACAGTGGATTTTGTCTTTGATTATGGCTCCCGTGGCGTGGCTAATGGGTGTACCTTGGGCTGATTGTCGGCAAGTTGGGGCTTTATTGGGTACAAAAACAATTCTCAATGAATTTATTGCTTTTTTGGATTTGAAAGCACTAATTGAAGGTGGAAAAATCTCTCGACGTGCAGTAATTATTACAACTTACGCATTATGTAATTTTGCAAATCTCGGTTCAATTGGCATTACCATTGGCGGCATTGCGGGGATAGCACCTAATCGGCAGCATGACTTAGCTCGTATGGGTGTAAGGTCAATGATTGGCGGATTGTTAGCGGGTTTTATCACCGCTTGTATTGCTGGGGTGTTGATTTGAAAAAGTTAGAGAAACGCGATAAATCGCCGACTCCAACTGTCTTTAATTTTGAAGTAATGAGTAATAAGTAATAAGTAATGGGTATTACTCATTACTCATTTATTTATTGACAGATTACTACTCATCTGTAGAGTAGAACTGTTGAGCGTAAAAACGGGCATACCGTCCTTCTTGAGACAGGAGGGAAGTGTGAGTACCAGCTTCTACCACCTCTCCTTGTTCGATGACGAGAATGCAATCAGCTCGACGAACGCTGCTCAAACGATGGGCGATAATAAACACGGTACGATTTTGCATCACTCGTTCTAGTGCTTCTTGAACTAGTGCTTCTGATTCCGAATCGAGGGCAGAGGTGGCCTCATCCAGGATGAGAATTCGCGGATCGTTAGCAACTGCTCTGGCGATCGCTAATCTTTGGCGTTGTCCTCCCGATAGGTTAACTCCCCGTTCGCCTACCCAGGTATGATAACCCTGAGAAAACTGGGTGATAAAGGAGTGAGCGTTGGCAATCTTGGCTGCTTCTTGAATCGCTGCTAAATCTAATTCTTCTTGACCGTAACCGATATTTTCCGCGATCGTCCCCGAAAAAAGGGTAACATCTTGGGGAACAATGCCAATTTGATGGCGCAAGCTAGTAAGTGTAACATCACGGATATCAATATCATCAACCAGAATTTGACCCCTCTGAGGGTCATAAAAGCGAAGTAAAAGGTTAATTAATGTTGATTTGCCTGCTCCAGAAGAACCAACCAAGGCAATGACATCACCAGGAGAAGCTTCTAGGCAGAGATCCTTAAGCACTGGCTGACCGGGATTGTAGGCGAAATCGACATGACGATACTCTACTTTGCCGATAACTCGTGGCATTGCTTGAGCATTCGATTTTTCGCTGATACTAGGTTCCTTCGCCATCAGTTCAAAGATGCGTTCAACAGAAGCTTCGGTCTGTTTGTACTCGTTGTAATTGCTAATCATCAGGTCGATTGGCTGAATCAGTAAAGCCACAGCAGCTAAGAAACTGATAAACCCTTGAGCTGTCAGCCGTCCCTGAGAAATCTGCCATCCTCCTAATAAAAACAGCAGCATAATACTAACTGCTTCCAAAAAACCGACAACGGGAAACTGAATGGATTTAAGTTGTAGAGCGCGATACTTAGCTTGGCGATTGATTTCTGCTTCTTTATTGAATCGCTTCACTTCATATTCTTGGGCTGCAAAAGCTTGAACAACGCGAATCCCGCTAAATACTTCAGTTAGCATCGCCGACAAATTGGAAACCTGATTTTGGCTCTGGCGAGATAGCACAAGCAATCGCTGACCAAATTGCCCGATTAACCAAGCCATTAAAGGAGCCAAAATCAAACCCGCAAGAGTGAGCAGCCAATTCAGGTAGAGCATGTAAATGGGAATTGCAATTAACTGCAACAAATTGGAAAGAAACTGATGAGATAACTTGTCTACAATTTCGCCGACGCGATCAATATCTTCAGTCAAGCGATAAGTCAAGTCTCCCGTCTGTGTGGTTTCAAAGTAATCTAATCCAAGTTTGTGCAGGTGGGCATAAACCCGCTTACGCAAATTTAAAACCATGTTCAGGGCAGCAGCGATCATAAAGACATTCTGCCCGTATTGACAAAGCCCTCGAATCAAAAATACTAAAGTAGCAAGTCCGAGCCAGTAGGCAATCTGGTTTACATTTCCCTGACCAAGATAAAAAGCGACCTGACCTGCTAAATAGGGTACTGCTAGAGTAAATAACACAAATCCTAAGATACAAGCCAATCCCCGGATTAACAGCGGCCATTGGGGCCAAAGATAAGGCAACAGTTGCCAGTAACTAGAGCGGACTTTCATAGGTAAGTAAGAATTCAGGAGTTAGGAGTTAGGCGCATTAAGGCGTTAGCCTACCACACCATGTTACCCAACCGTGCTGACTCCTAAATTCTGACGCAATTTTTACTCAGTTTCTCCTAGAGAGTTTAGTATAAAGCGGGCAATTCTCTCAGATGCGCCGGGTGGGCCAAATCGCTCAGGGCCATTTTCTTTGCATTTAGCGAGGTAGTCTGAATCTTGTAAAGTTTCAACGACTCGTTTTGCTGCTTGCTTGAGAATTTCAGGGGTTGCTGGCTTAGTGCCGATGGTTTGAGCCGAAATACCCAACAGCCGCGTTTGCGCTTCTGCAAATTGATAGGTAAATTGAGGGCCTTCTCCGGGAATCTGGATAATCGGTTTGCCGATCGCTACAGCTAAATCCACTGCCAACCCTGCCATCCCAATAACGAGATCGGAGTAATATACGATATCACTGAAGGCATCTGAGTAACATCTCACTTCTACAAGCGGTGATTCCTCAGCCGAACTTCCTGGAGGAGAATAGGTGAGTATACCTTGATTCAGTTGCCAACCTTGACTTTGAGCAATGTCGTCTAATTGCGCCATCAAATTTGGTACTAAGGCGGCGCGAAACTGGAATCCTGAAGGCATCACCTTGGCAATATCTATCACCAGTTGCAACTGCAAACTGAAATTTCGTGCGGCTTCCGGCATCCGCGATCCTGGTAAAAGTGCGATCGCCGGAACGTCTGGTTTTAAGTACAAGTCTTTGCCAGTAGGGACAAGACGATCTAAAGCCGGAATCCCACCAAACTGAGCCTTAGCTATACCTTGCCGTTGGAGATCGAAAGCCGTATAGGAATCTCTAGTAAAAACTGTCAGACATCGAGAAGAATTAAGGTCGTGCCACAGCAGTGGATTGATCCGCAATCGCCCTTCATAAAGGGCAGAAAGACAAGAGATAAACGAAACGAAGGGACGCTTTGTTAAGTAAGCAAACGTCTGGGAGATAAAATCCCCAGTAGACATAATTAAATCGCAGTTGGGAGCATACTGCAACACCGCTTGTAATTGTCGCCACGTTAACCCAATTAATCCCGATTGAAAATCTTTCAGCAAATAGAGGCGTTTCATGTAAAAGAATCCGCCGGAGGGCATTGTTTGTGTGGGCCCAATAATGGGAATATCCAAGCTACGGTAAGCTTTTCCTTCTCCCACAATCGGCATTGCCGCCATCTCAATTGAAGGACACAATTGGCGCAGGGTTTGAATAACATGAGAGGTGTGGTTGTCCTCTCCGTGGCCGTTACTGATAAACAAGATTCGCTTAGAAGGCATCTTGGGGTTTGGATAGGTCTAAAATGCTTGTTTGGTGAGATTTTTAACCTACATTGGGTGAGTAGGCTAAGAGATTGATAGTATTTTTACTATTGAGAGTTTGTAATTTTATAGACAAATCTACAAAGTTACTTTTTTAGGTGTCAACCGGAATGGAATTACTGCTAATCCCTGTTTTTGCAAAAGCTAATCTATCAGAGAATACAGTATTGGGAGTGCAAGCGCTATGGGTACATCGATCTGAGTTCATAAATTGAACGAGCTATTTTAAGTATCGATCGCAATCAGACAAGGCAACAGAAGAAATGATTTGTTGAAAATCTATCCCCTTGTCACCAAATTCTCTTGTCCTTTTCAATGACGACAAAGTTATAAAAAAGTTGTATTGCAATCATCATCTGACCCCTTGGGTGTTCGACATAGAATCAATTTCATCTACTGTCGAGCTATTTTTTGCTGGCTTTAGTCACTGAGCAAATATCCCGCCCAGAACTAAAGTTCCGGGCTGATAAGCTAAAGGCTTCTTTTAGAGGACTAAACAAGAAATTTAGTTTAGTCCTCTAAAAGAAGCCTTTGGTTATGAGACTCGGAATTTATTTCGAGGCGGGATAGATACACTGCACCAACACTTGTGTGTACACCGTAGCTCCTGGTAGGAGAGGGGCTGGGGGAGAGGTCAAAATAGCACTCGTTGAACTCACGTTAAAATTTAAATTTTTTGTAGATATTCAGGTGGCACGCGATCGACTAACCAAACACCATTAGCAGAACAATAAAAGATGTAACCTGCCTGATGCATTGCCGCAGTATTTACAGCAAAAACCACTGGTTTTCCATGCCTTGCACCAACGATTTCTGCTGTTTTTATATCCTTTGACAAATGGACATGATGCCGCGACATTTTGCAAAGTCCTGTTTGCAGAATTGACTCTACAGATTTGTGTCCTGTGCCGTGATAAAGCTCATCTGGAGGAACAACAGCTTCTAATTGTAAATCGACTTTTACACTATGTCCTTGGTTCGCACGAATCAGATTACCTGTAGAATCAAAAGAAAAGCGTTGCTTCTCGTTGAATTCAACTACCATCTGTAATTCCTGGCGGGTAATCGGAAACTTGTTTTTAGCACAAGCAGTAAGTAAGTCATCAACAGCAACCCAACCGCCAGGAGCAAGTTTAATGCCAATAGCATCCGGTGTATGTCGTAGATATTTGCTGAGATATTTGCTGATTTTGACGAGTCGAGAATCATTCATTTGATTAAGTAGTCATTGGTCATTGGTCATTGGTCATTGGTCATTTGACTCTCATGTTGCAGTTTGATTGTGGTTAATATATTTGTACTACAATTATATTTTTTTGTAGTACATAATTTTTATTGATGGTTTTATTTGGTGTAAATTGACAGAATTTGTCTTCCGATCATGGCTAATGCCACTCCAACGATCGCAATGAGTGTTACCTTGCCGCCAGGAACGAGTGGTTGATTTGTGCTATCTGAGTTTTCACGTTGCTTCCAACTCATTAACGCCGGAATAATTCCACCTATAACTGAAATACTAAATGTTCCAGTGTAATCTAGGGCAGTAAAAAAGATGCTGGGGTTGAGCGTTCCGAGAGTCATCGGCGGGAAAAGAACCAGGGAATAGAGGGGTAAGCGGCTAGAAAGTTGCCACTGTGCAGGTAGGAAAATATCTTTGAACAAATCCAGCAACCCGTACACAAATCCAATGAATGATGTGACGATCGCAAACTCTGAAAAAATGGATACTAGCACTCCTAACCATTCCCCCGCGCCACCTGCTCGAAGAATTTGTAGTGGATCGAAAACACTTGTACCGCCAGATGTGCTATGTAGCATATCGGGACTGACGCTTCCTAAAATTACGGCATTCCACGCCAAGAACATAATTAGAGGAATTACAGAACCAATAAAGATAGACTGACGAATTTTGCGGGCATCTCCTTCGAGTTGCGTCACAACCAATGGCACAACGTTTTGGAAAAACAGCGCCACAGACATCACTGAAATGGCACTACCAAGCGCACTCCAGTTTTGAAATAATAGTTGGGCACTCTGAATATGCCTTCCTCCCAGAAATAATAGTCCTAAGAAGGAAACAATGACAATTCCGACAAAGGCGCTGTTTAATTTCTCAATAAACTTTTCTCGCCCAAGATACATAATGCCACCAAACAAGAGCGTGAAAGCCATTGTGCCCATCCACATCGGCAATATCTGCATACCCCAGACTTTTGCCGCCGCCGCTCCTAAAATCTCTCCGCCTTCTGTGATGTATGCCACCAACAGAGCATAGTGCATGAATAAATATGCACCGCCAGCAATTCGCGCTCCCACCTTACCAAGGATTTTCTCAACAATTCCTAAAAAACCTATACTTGAAAGCCCTTCTGTTCGCATCGTGTTTAAGGTAACTTCTGCAACTAATAACCCTGAAACTAAAGCGTAGAGCCAAACAGCAATCAGTCCAGATGTGGATGGTACAATACCCGATGGCAGCGTAACGGCTGGTAGAGCCAGAATCCCAGCCCCAACAGTGGTTCCTGCAATCAATGCAGTACTTCCCAATACACTACCCGGTTGATGATTGAGTTTTTTTCCATCAAATTCCAGATGAGAAAACAACCGAGTGACTTGCTCTGAATTTTTTAGAACGGTCTTTATGGGAACCATAGTGAATATCCGTACTTAAACCAAATAATATTAACATATGTTAACTTTATTCGTAAAAGCCCTGATGTTCCTGGTTTTTCAAGCAAATTTTTTTGGAAAATAAGCGATCGCCATTTCATTATCAACACAATTTTTGGATTATAAATGTCATTTGTAGCACTTTATTAATGAAATAGACCACGCAGGAAAAAACATTAATGGCAATTTTAACTATTCGTTTACCAGACGATAAGCATAATAGATTGAAGCAACTAGCTCAAGCCAAAGGCATCAGTGTTAATAAGTTGATTGAAGAACTTTCAACTATAGCTCTAGCAGAATTCGATGCCCATACAAGATTTAAAGCAATGGCTGAAATTGGCAACCCAGAAGAAGGATTAAGAGTACTGGCTAAACTTGATACTCTGACAGAATAAAGCTGATAGCGCGATGATGTGAGCAATAACTGGAGGCGATCGCCTACATTAACCCCATCATCAATAGTGCGTAGGTGTAGCCCGTCGTAGACATCGCTAATTTGGCAGCGAAGTGTGCGTAGAAGCTTTGCTTGTTGTCACCAGACATCGCTTGAGAAAATAAGCTAACTTGAGAACAGCCTTTATATGCAATACTTCCAAAACTTGGAGGTTTTTCCAATGAAATGGACACTTGAAGAAGCCAAAGCACAGCTACCTTCCATAATTAATGCTACAAGTCTTGAACCTCAGCTAATTTATACTCAAGAGGAATTAGTGGCTGCAATTGTAGACCCTGAGCTTTTTAAAGAATTTTTAGACTGGCGGCAAAAAACTGCTAAAACATCTCTAGCTCAAGTCTTTAAAGAACTTCAGCAGTTATGTAGCGAAGAAAACTATAGCTTAGAGATACCACCACGAAGCGATCGCGACAATCCTTTTACGGAAGAATAGGATGAGCCATCTTTGTGACACGAATATAATCAGTGAATTAACTCGCCCAATACCAAATCCAGGGGTGACAGAATGGACTGCTACTGTGACATCTATTAATTTAAGTGTGATTACAATTGAGGAAATTTATTATGGTTTAACAGCCAAGCCTAATGCTAGAATCCAAAACTGGTTTGAAAACTTTCTCTTCACTCACTGTCAAATTCTCCCCATCACCTCAGAAATTGCCAAGTGTTCGGGTGAATTGAGAGGTTTTTTAAGAACTCAAGGTAAACCGCGCTCGCAAGCTGATATATTTATTGCGGCAACAGCTAAAATACATTCTTTGACACTTATTACTAGAAATATTAAAGATTTTGAGGGTTGTGGTATATCCACGTTGAATCCATTTAGTTAAATCTTTTTCCAATTTGACACATTTGCTAAGAATGCGTAGGTGTAGCCCGCACTTCGGCTGCGCTCAGTGACCGTCGTAGACATCGCTTATTTGAAACAGTTGCTTGGTGAAACTAACACCCTTTTGCAATCCAATACTAAAGTAGCAGATGCGTAGGGGAAGCCCATCGTTCGCGTAGCGTCTCGTAGAGAAGATATCGCACTGCCAACTGCGCTCAATTTTTCCATTCCCGCGAGGAGTAATAAATTGAAAACTTCTCATAAGGCGATTTGCGTTCTCAAACTGGGGTTTGAGAACTCAATTGAGTATATTTAGTACTCAAAAGCTAATATTGAGTTCTCAAACTGGGGTTTGAGTACTTTTTTGCGTAATTTACTGATTTATTAGCAATTTACAGTGTAATAAAAGTTAATAGAGATTTGCAGAAATTTCCTCAGGCTGATCGATACGGAAGTTTTTTAAAGTAAAGAAGCTTAAATCAGTGAATTCGAGAACTGATAATCAAATAAATAACTGCATTAAAAGGTAGATTTTATGGCTAGACTAAAAAGAACTTCTCAAGTGCTAGAAAAAGCAGCACGTCGTGCAGCCAGTATCAGTTCAATCGATCCAAACTTAGATGTAAGTAATGGACTCACTTTATTTGCGTACTCAAGCCTGATTGAGACAATGCGAAATAAAGAAAATATTTACAACACTGCGCTTTCTAACCTAGATAAGATATACCGTGAAATGTTAGAAACAGAGCAGCAGTTGGCAGACATGACAGAACACATACTCATGGGCATCGGGGCTAAATATGGCAAAAGCAGTGTAGAGTATGGTATGGCGGGAGGAGTTCCTAAAAACAAACGCCGCAAGGGATTGCGAGGTGAATCGCCAATTGTTAGTAATGAGCCACCGTCAATGATTGTTGGTGTGAATAGCAATGGCAAAGTAAAAGTTTAACTGAAGAAATGCCCAATTTGTGTAGAAACTTTGCTGGGAATTTAAGTTTTCAATTCAATCCCACAGAAAACAATTTACCAACTTGCGCCAAATCTACATTTCCACCGCTAATGATGACACCAACTCTCGCTTCTGGTGCTGTCACCACACCTTCGAGTAAAGCAGCAGCAGCTAATACCCCAGTGGGTTCAACAACAATTTTCAGACGTTCCCACAAGAAAAACATGGTGCGAAGAATCGCTTCTTCCGATACCGTCACCATATCATCGACATAATGCAGCACTAGGGGGAAAGTAATTTTACCAAGGCTAGGAGTCCGCGCGCCATCAGCGATGGTATTAGGGTTTTTGACTGTTTGCAGAGTTTTGGTGTGAAAGGAGCGGGTAGCATCATCGCCAAGGGCTGGCTCTACCCCGATTACTTTACAATTAGGTAAAAGTGATTTGGCTGCGATCGCACATCCTGAAAGTAATCCACCACCGCCACAACAAACTAATAGTAAGTCCAATTCACCAACTTCTTGGATCAGTTCTAAAGCAGTTGTCCCTTGTCCAGCGACTACATGGGGATGATCGTAAGGGGGAATGAGTGTCAAAGAGCGCTCATCTGCTAAATTTTGGGCTAATTCTTCTCGGTTTGTTTCTTGGCGATTGTACAAAATTATCTCTGCACCATAGCCACGAGTAGCAGTTTGTTTGACAACAGGTGCATCATCAGGCATGACAATAGTGGTGGGAATATTTAGTAATTGTCCAGCTAAAGCGATCGCTTGGGCATGATTTCCCGATGAATAGGTGATAACGCCTGTTTGTTTTTGTGCTACCGATAGTTGCGTTAAGGCATTGTATGCACCTCTAAATTTAAATGCTCCCGTGCGTTGAAAGTTTTCGCACTTAAAGAATACTTGGCTATTGGTGCGATCGTTAACGATTCTAGATGTTAGCACGGGTGTGCGGTGAGCAATCCCTAAAATTCGCTTTTGTGCTGCTTGCACGTCAGTTATAGTAACGGAATTAGGTTGTGACATTGATGATGATATGTAAGAATTCAGGAGTCAGAATGAGCTAAACCTTAGCTATCCGCTAACAGGAGTCAGAATAGTTAAAGAATCAGGAGAATATTTGATAATAAATATACTAAGTATACTAGATTATTTTTAAATACTGACTTGTGGGTACTGAATTATAATGGCGAGATTAAATATTCTTGCTCTTGTTTATATAGATACAGTTTTTTATATTTGCGTTTAATATCCTTGATTGAAGCATACTTGTTTCAGGTGGATAGCATCATTTATTGCCTGCATAGAAATAGCTACAGTAAATATATATTGCTGTAGCTAAATTTATAAAACTTAAATTAATTAATTCACATTCGCCATTTTTCTAGCATGAATAAAACATCTGAAAGTCGGCAAAAAAAAACTGCTTTAATTACAGGAGCGGCTAGTGGCATAGGCTATCAATTAACCCAGATTTTTGCTCGTCATAGTTATAATCTTGTGTTAGTAGATAAGAATGAAGAAAAACTTACTAAAATTATAGATGAATTTCCCGAAAAGTTTGGTATTTGTGTCAAAATTTTTGTCAAGGATTTATCTATTCCCACATCTCCGGAAGAAATTTTCATAGAACTACAGCAAGCATCCATTAAGATTGATGTGCTAGTTAATAATGCTGGCTTTGGTACTTATGGAGTATTTAACGAAACAGACCTCAGCATTGAATTGAAAATGCTACAGGTAAATATGGTCAGTCTGACTCATTTAACTAAATTGTTTCTTAAAGATATGGTCGAGCAAAACTATGGAAAAATATTAAATGTCGCCTCAGCAGCTGCTTTTCAACCAGGGCCTCTAATGGCAGTTTATTTTGCTACGAAAGCCTATGTATTATCATTTTCAGAAGCGATCGCAAATGAATTAGAGGGTACAGGTGTCAGCGTGACTGTTCTTTGTCCAGGGCCAACAGCATCGGAATTCCAACAAAATGCTGCGATGGAAAATTCAAAGATTGCTAGTGTCAACAGAATGATGGATACGGAAACTGTCGCTAGAATTGGTTATCGGGGCTTAATGAAAAACAAAACTGTTGTTGTTCCTGGGATGAGAAATAAGATATTAACTGAAAGCGTCAGATTTACGCCGAGAAATTTAGTCACAAAGGTTGTTAGAAGTATGCACGAACTTCAAAAAAAGAGGTAGCTCGAAATTTTCTACTCTTTTCAATAAGACCCGCTCGATAGATTTTTTCATCTAAAAAATCTATCAAGCGGGTTTAGAGGATGTTTGAAAAGTCCTCTTGTCGGTATCAAAAGTTTTAGATCCCCCTAAATCCCCCGATAAATTGGGGGACTTTGACTCCGGTTCCCCCCTTTTTAAGGGGGGTTAGGGGGGATCTAAAGTGCCTAAAGTCACA